>CAJWXO010000046.1 GCA_913049755.1 uncultured Cryomorphaceae bacterium | reverse complement strand
ATAAGTTACTTACATGTCTTTACATATTCTGAGAGACCAGGTACAGAAGCTGCAGACTTAAGTCACACTATTCCCAAAATTGAACGAAAAGCCAGAAACCATCGACTGAGGCTTCTCAGTGCTCAAAAGACAAAGTTTTTTGCTGATTCGCATATTGATAGCGCGAGAAGAGTACTCTGGGAAGATTCGGATAGAGATGGTCGTATGCAAGGCTATACTGAAAATTATATCCGCGTCTCTGCTCCTTTCAATTTGAAAAAAGCAGGTTCTGTAGAATATGGTATCGTTGGTGAAATTCAATCGGACGGTTGCTTTGAGTTTAATCACATTCAGGCCACACAAACGGCGTGAGAGAGAATTGGCAAAAAGAAGTTTTGCAATTAATCAAAGATGTGGGCATCTGGGTTGAGGAAGAGAGATTAAAAGTATCTTCTAACCATATAGAAACTAAAAGTCTAAATTCCTTCGTTTCTTATGTAGATAAAGAAGCAGAGAAATTATTAATTGAGGGATTTAAAAAAAGTATACCTGGTTCGGGAGTTATCGCTGAAGAAAGCGGTGATTTTGAGCTATTAAATGGTTTTAACTGGATTATTGATCCCCTAGATGGCACTACAAATTATATTCATGGGTTGAAGCCCTACGCAATATCTGTAGCCCTGATGCTTGAATCTGAAATCATTTGGTCTGCAATCCTAGATCTATCAACATTTAAGATGTACATGGCTGAGAAGGGAAAAGGAGCATTTTGTAACGAAATCCAACTTGATATTACCAAAGGAGGTAAATTATCAGATGGAATTATAGGCACTGGTTTCCCATACTATGATTTCGCTCAGGTCAATTCATACTTGAAAGTTCTTAAAAAGTGTTTTGAAAACTCACGTGGAGTTCGGCGTTTTGGATCCGCAGCAATTGATTTATGTCTTGTTGCTGAGGGTAAGTTTGTTGCTTTCTTTGAATATGGACTTGCCCCATGGGATATTGCTGCAGGTATACTCATAATAAGGGAAGCAGGTGGAGTTGTTGGCACGTTTGACTCTGAGGAAATTTCAGATCGAAACATGATTTTTGCTCGTAATATTGTAGCTGGTAATCCCAATAGTTTTACTACGCTGGCAAATTGGACAAATGAATACTTTGAAAAGATAGAATCATGAAAACTGAATCGACTAAAATTGATGGTTTAATAATAATTGAACCTAAAATTCATCATGACAGACGAGGATATTTTTTTGAAAGTTTTCGTTCAGACATAATCACCGTTAAAAAATACAAGTTTGTCCAAGAAAATGAAAGTTTTAGCTCCAGAGGAACACTGAGAGGACTGCATTTTCAATCACCACCCTTCGCGCAAGCTAAACTTGTTAGAGTTGTTTCAGGATCTGTATATGACGTTGCCGTTGATTTAAGAGTTGGGTCTCCAACATATGGGAATTGGCACGGTGAGGTCCTATCAGGTGAAAATAAAAGACAACTTTTAATTCCGGAAGGATTTGCACATGGTTTTATAACCTTGGAAAATGATACTATATTTCAATACAAATGCTCAAATTATTATTCTTCGGAAAACGAAGGTGGAATCTCTTTTCGCGACATTGAATTAAATATAAATTGGAGCGAAATATCTGGCATTCCAGAAATTGATTTTTTATTGACTCAAAAAGATCAAGAATATCCTTTACTACATAATTTTAACAGTCCTTTCACACTATAAATAAATGAAGTTTCACAAATCAAAATTTATTGTCGGCTCTTTTTTTATTGGTGCTTTATTGATTTTTGCCATTCCCGACACCTTCACTCGTGGCGAGAAAATGATGCATCTTTCTACATCCAATCATGTCATGGTCGTTCCTTTACCTGAAGAAATTAGTCTTGCCGGTGAATCAATGTTAGATAAGATTGATTCGAGAGAATCATTAAGTAGGGAAATGCAGGTAAATTCTTTTTGGCATAGTAATACCATACAAATGTTACAAAGAAGCGGCAGGTTTTTCCCAGTAATAGAACCAATTTTAAAAGAAGAAGGAATCCCTGATGACTTCAAATACCTAGCTGTTATAGAAAGTGGACTATCTCCAGCTCTTTCTCCAGCTGGGGCTGCAGGCTTATGGCAATTAATGAAAGGCACCGCTATGGATTATGGCCTTGAAGTTAACGACCAAATAGATGAGCGATATCATATTATAAAAGCGACTAGAGCTGCATGCGTATATCTCAAAGTCGCAAAAGAAAAATTTGGTTCCTGGACCCTTGCTGCGGCATCGTATAATATGGGTATGGCGGGATTGCAAAAACAACTATCAAGGCAAAAGGAATCTAATTATTATGATCTATTGTTAAATGAAGAAACAAAACGTTATGTATTCAGAATATTAGCTCTTAAATATATTTTTAAAGAACCCAGGGCTTACGGGTTTGATATTCTTCCAAATGATTATTTTATCCCTTGGGATGATCAAATAATAACTATTGATAGTAATATAATTAGTTGGGGTGAGTTTGCACATCTCTACGAATGTTCATATAAAGAATTAAAAATTCATAATCCATGGTTGAGAGATTCATATTTAAACAATACTTTTCAAAAGAAATATGAAATATCTGTTCCCTCCAAAAGTCGTAAACTAAAAATAAAAAATTAAATAGTTTTATGAATGAGGACATAGTTATTCTCGGGGCTAGAGAACATAATTTACGCAACCTCGACATTAGTATTCCACGAAATTCGCTTGTCGTAATAACTGGGCTTAGCGGAAGTGGGAAGTCCTCCCTGGCGTTTGACACCATTTATTCAGAAGGACAAAGACGGTATATGGAAACTTTTTCTAGTTATGCCCGGCAATTTCTAGGCACAATGGAACGTCCCAATGTAGATTCTATTGAAGGATTAAGTCCAGTCATTGCAATTGAGCAAAAAACAACGAATAGAAACCCAAGGTCTACAGTTGGAACGGTAACAGAGATTTATGATTTTCTCCGTCTTCTTTTTGCAAGAGTTTCTACGGCATATTCTGTAAATACTGGAGAAGAAATGATAAGCTATACAGATGAGGAGATATTGCAAAAAATATTAAAAAAATATATGGGTAAACGAATAGCCATTCTTGGCCCAGCGGTTCGCTCTAGAAAAGGACATTATCGAGAACTGTTTGAATCATTTTCAAAACAAGGTTATTTAAAAGCGCGTGTTGATAATGAATGGATGGATATAGTTAGAGACATGAGACTCGATCGTTATAAAACTCATGATATTGAAATAGTTGTCGATAGGATTGATGTCACAAAAAATATTGAAGACAGATTAAAGAAAAGCATTCTTTTAGCAATGAGAATTGGTAAAGGAAGCATAATTATTTCTGATTATGAAAGCCCTAATAGTGTACACTTTAGTCGAAACTTAATGTGCCCTACAACTGGTATATCATACCCTGATCCTGAACCAAATTCTTTCAGCTTTAACTCGCCTAAAGGTGCATGCATTGAGTGTGACGGAATAGGTAGAGTTCAAGTCGTTGACTTGTTAAAAGTAATTTCTAATTCTAAAAAATCACTTAAAAACGGGGCATTAAAACCACTTGGAGAATACCGAAAATCATGGATATTTCAACAGATGGAATATTTAGGATTGCGATTCAATTTTGACTTAGATACTCCATGGAGCAACATTCCAGCTGAAGGGAAATCCGCAATCTTAAACGGTCACAAAGAAAAATTTAAAATTGAGAATAAAACTATTGGCGTTACTCGAAAAATTAATATCGATTATGAGGGAATAATCAATTTTATTCAAACTCAAAAGCATGAAAGCAAAAGCAAAAGTTTACAACGCTGGGCAGATGAGTTCATGATTGAAGAGATTTGTAATTCTTGCGATGGCGCTAGACTGAAAAATGAATCTTTGAATTTTAAAATAGATAACAAAAGCATTGCGGATTTAACACAAATAAGTATTAGGGAATTGCATCAATGGGCAGAGACCATACTAGATAAATTAGATGATTCCAAAAAGAGAATTGGGTCAGAAATAATTAAAGAACTTGAGGTTCGAATAAAATTTCTTACCGATGTCGGACTCCATTATCTGTCCCTAAATCGCAGTTCCCGATCTCTTTCTGGTGGTGAAGCTCAAAGAATACGTCTCGCTACCCAAATAGGATCTCAATTGGTCAATGTCCTTTACATACTTGACGAACCAAGTATTGGACTTCACCAAAGAGATAACCAAAAGTTGATCAATAGTCTAGAGAATTTAAGAGATATAGGTAATTCGGTTATTGTTGTCGAACACGATGAGGATATGATGAAGTCAGCCGATCATATTATAGATCTTGGTCCAAATGCTGGAATTCATGGTGGAGAAATAATGGCACAGGGAGATTACCCCACCATATCTCAAAGCAACAGTCTAACAGGGAAATTCTTACGGAATGAGTTAAAAATGTCAATTCCAAAAAGAAGAATTGGCAATGGAGAATTTATTCAAATAAGCGGAGCCAACGGGAATAATCTTAAAAATGTTGACCTGAACATTCCGATAGGAGTTTTAACAGTTGTCACAGGAGTTTCTGGATCTGGGAAATCGACTCTAATAAATAGCACATTATATCCAGCAATAGCAGGTCCATTGCATGGACTCCTTAAAGTCCCCGAACCGCACAAATCCTTAAAAGGAATTGAATATATTGATAAAGTTATTGATGTTGATCAAAGTCCCATTGGTAGGACTCCACGGTCAAATCCAGCAACATATACAAATGTTTTTAATGATATCCGTAAACTATTTTCAGATATACCTGAAGCAAAAATTCGCGGATACGCACCTGGACGGTTCTCATTTAATGTGAAAGGAGGACGTTGTGAAACATGTCAAGGAGGAGGAATGAAGACTATTGAAATGAATTTCCTTCCGGATGTTTATGTCCCTTGCGAAACTTGTCAAGGAAAACGATTTAACAGAGAAACCCTTGAAATACGTTACAAAGGGAAAAGTATTAGTGATATATTAAGCCTATCTATTTCAGATGCCTATGTTTTTTTTGAGCCTATTCCGAAAATACATAGAGTTTTAAAAACCTTAACAGATGTAGGCCTTGGTTACATAACTTTAGGTCAGCCATCGACAACACTTAGTGGTGGTGAAGCTCAGCGTATTAAACTAGCGACGGAACTCTGTAAAAGAGACACAGGAAAAACATTATATATACTAGATGAACCAACTACAGGGCTTCATTTTGAAGATATACGAATACTCATGAAAGTTATTAATGAACTTGTAGACAAAGGAAACACAGCAATTATTATAGAGCATAATATAGATGTTATGCTACAAGCAGATCATATTATTGACTTGGGGCCAGACGGAGGAGACGCCGGTGGTACAATCGTTGCTTCAGGAACTCCGGAAGTTGTCTCTAGAAGTGCAAAAAGTATTACTGCTCCATTCCTAAAAGAATCTTTAGAAAAAAGTCTTAATTAAAGAATTCGTATCTTTTAAAAACGAGGTACTAGAATGAATTCATAAATCAACTTCAAGACATAACTTAAAATAAATCAATATTGAAAACTGTAAATTCAAAAACCTGGAATGAAATAAAGACTAATGACTCATGGGCAATATTTAAAATAATGTCCGAATTTGTAGAAGGCTATGAAAGACTATCGCGCATTGGGCCTTGCGTCAGCATTTTTGGCTCAGCAAGACTAAAAGAAAATCATAAATGGTATTTAAAAGCACAAGAAATTGCAGAAGGGTTAGGTGAACTTGGATATGGTATAATCTCTGGCGGAGGTCCTGGAATAATGGAAGCAGCAAATAGAGGGGCGAAAAAAGTTAATTCACCCTCTGTTGGACTTAATATTGAACTAGAACATGAGCAAAGCCCAAATGGCTATATTGATACTGATAAAAGTGTAGATTTTGATTATTTCTTTGTTCGCAAAGTCATGTTTGTCAAATATTCACAAGGATTTGTCGTAATGCCCGGAGGTTTTGGAACACTTGATGAACTTTTTGAGGCACTCACTCTTATTCAAACAAAAAAAATTGATAAGTTTCCTGTAGTTTTAGTTGGAAAAGAATATTGGTCGGGATTAATAGATTGGATAACTAATACTTTAATGAAAAACGGTCTTATTGGCAATGATGACCTCGGTATTTTGAGTATTGTAGACAGCCCTGAAGAAGCTGTCAAAGAAATAAATGATTTCTATGAAAAATACCTTTTAAAACCAAATTTTTAAAAGAATATCAAGGACGAAATAACCGAACGGAACCTTCTAGACCATTTTTTAATTTATAGTTCAAAATATAAATTGCCGAATTCGGAGGCATAAGAATTGACTTAGTTTCTTCCTCTAACCACTTACCTGTATATAATTCTTTCCCACTTAAATCCAGAATACGAAATACCATCCCTTTATGATTACCTCCTGCACTAATTAATCTCCAATATTCATTTCCATTTAAAATTTTAAATGGAATCTGATCAAGTTCTTTCAAAGAACTTACGGTTGTTGCAATTAATGTATCATGCGGATAGAAACCCGAACCCAAATTGACAATTAACGAATCAGATCCCAATACTCCCCCGGCTATTGGATTATATTCATAAATAAGCGTATCGCTTGTTGTCATGGGAGAACTATAAATAACAATACCATTATCATCGGCATACAATGTATCTCCAAGATTTTTCCAATAAACAAAATCCTTTCCACTAGCATTACCAAAAACAACATTACCTCCATTTATGTCAATATGTCCTAATTGAACATGCAATCTGCTCACTTCAGGATATTCAGGCTCTAGAACAAACAAGCCCTCTTGTCTGTCAGATACTAAAATCTTACCACTTGGTAAATATGGGTATGCTCCCCATGCGCCAGAATATCCACCTCCCGAATTTGGAGAAGTATCATAATATCCTGACAATACAGGAAGCTCCGGGAATTCAACATCTAAAATATGTAACCCAAAAGTATAATATGATGTTATTAAATTTGATCCTAGAACGTGAGTATTGTGAGGGATCAAAGAGGTATTGGGCTGAACATTATGTCGAAATAATTCATTTACATTATTTAGATCAGAAATATCATATGAACTTATATATCCATTTGAAAGTTCATCTGTTGCGTAAAGAACATCTCCATCATCACTCAAAAATGTATTATGACAAAAATTTCCAGGCGTCGGCCAAGTCCTAATTAATTGAGGATTTGATTTTAAAGAGACATTAACTGCAACAACTCCTGAATATAAAGCTGCCCCATAAAGTGTATCATTTCGCGCAAAACCATCATGAAAATAGTAATTATTATAAATTCCTAAAAACGTAGGATTCCAGGGATCTGAAGCTAAATCTATCATCAAAGCGCCACCGACACCCACATTAGATCCAAATGCGAAGAGAACCCCAGTAGTATCATCAACCCAAAGATTATGAGCACGAACCAATGTGTCTACTTGTCCATTACCTCTTGGAATCGGAAGTTTAACGAACTTATGCCTTCCCGAAGCAAGACTATCTAAATCGATAATTAATAAACCGTCAAAAACTGGATTTGAACCAGATGGAACATCGTGAACTACATAAGCATAATGGCCAAAAGTTTTTATATCTCTCCAAATAGAAGGAGATCCGGAAAACCAGTATGAATCACCGACTTGATTTGAAGCTGTTATGTGAGCTATTAAAACACCATTATAATTACCAATGAGAGCATATTCCTTTCCGCTAGAAGAATCACAGTATCCCCAAACATCAGCACATAGTGCACCAGCATTTGTATCTAACCAATCTGAAACAGGATAATGTAATTTACTCACGACGTTTAGACTGTCATTGCTTGGTTGAGCCACAGAGCCAAAAGCAATACAGATAAAGACTATAGATAAATATTTACTCATCAATATCAAAATTCTAACGTGAATTGACCTTCATCTTGAGAATCTTCTTCTAACTTGACCTCATTTTTTTGAACGTTATCATCAATAATCTGTTCACTCTCAGGATTAATATTCTCGATATCAACTTCTTCAATAGACATAGGTTCCAGAGTGTCATCCACTATGTTTCCTTTTATATTATTTACTTCCGTTGTATCCTGAACGAAATCTTTAGAAGCTCCATTAATCTGAATATTCTCCTCACTGAGCAAGTTGATGCGCTTAATTTGAAACGATGAAAGCCTATTTCCAGCAGCTTTAAATCCTTTCACATTTATTAGATCTGAAAGAATGAAACGCTCTAAGGCTTTTTCCTTACCCTTTATTTTTGAATATATAATTTCAAAGTCAACCTTATCAAATTGACTAATGATATCAATTGAGGACTTGGGGTGTTCATTGATGATATATTCCCACTGATTGTTTTTAAACTCTAATAAGCACCGTTTCACGAAATGTTTTCCTTTATCTCCATCATAATAAACAACACCTAATGGTTTGGCGGAATTCCATTTCATTAAATAATAAGGAACTTCGTCAAAGTGCGTTCTTTTATTGGGGATATAAATTCTATATCTTCCTTTTATATTAGATTGCAGAAGGTAATCATTCCCTTGAAATGCACCCAAATATCTTCCTCGTCCCTGATCATTGATTCTCAAAACAGTATCGTCAAACCACAGTTTTCTTGCAGCTAAAGTGCTAATCCCCTTTGACTTAAGCTCGACTCGCTTGATAGTTTCTTTCGTAACTGTATTTCCGCGAGTAGTCCTACTCCTAATACTCATGTCCGAGAAATCTATATCCCATTTTAATTTCTTCAATCTCGCAGATGCCCTCAATTGGATTGTAACAGTTTCAGCTTCACCATTTGCATTAACACTCAG
>CAJWXO010000045.1 GCA_913049755.1 uncultured Cryomorphaceae bacterium | reverse complement strand
TAAGAAAAATATTTTTAAGGTCTTTGGAATCTGACTTTAGCGAGCCAGAATGGAATCGACAGCCCGATTCTCTTTATGCTCCTCAAAGATATATTTTAGGAATAGGTGGAAAACGGTTGCGGCCAATTTTAGCTTTAATGGCTGCCGAATCTATGGGGAGAAATGCTCTGGAGGCAATGCCTGTGGCTCACGCAGTAGAAAGATTCCATAATTTCTCTCTTATTCATGACGACATTATGGATGAAGCCCCTATTCGGAGAGGTAAATCTACGGTTCATGAAAATTGGGGTATAAATACAGGGATACTATCAGGAGATGCGTTATTGGTAATGGCATATAAGTCATTACTTAAAGCACCTAAAAGTATGATTTATGATCTTCTTGAAACATTTAATCAAACAGCGCTTGAAGTTTGTGAGGGTCAACAAATGGATATGGATTTTGAATCTCTTGATCGAATTGAAGAAGGCCAGTATTTAAATATGATAAGAAATAAAACGGCTGTTTTAATTGGCTGTTCGTTGCAAATGGGCTCATTAATTGCTGGCGCATCAAAAGAAGTTTCAAAATCATTATTCAACTTTGGAATTGAATTAGGGATTAGCTTTCAGATTCATGATGATTTATTAGATGCATTTGGATCCGCAGAGACTTTTGGAAAACAAATTGGTGGCGATATTCGTTCTCAAAAGAAAACACTGCTTTGGATACACTTTTCAAATCATCAGCCAGATGTATTAAAAACAATTCTTAAGTCTGGATCAAAGGATAAGGTCCAGGAGATTCTTTTCTCGATGGATGCTACTGGAAGTAGAGCTTATGTTGAAGCTCAGAGAAAAAAACATTTTGATTTAGCGATTACGTCATTGCATAATGTAAAAAAGAACAATTGCGATACAAAAGACTTAGAGAGTGTGGCAAATTGGATTTTCGATAGAGAGTTTTAGTTTTTTTTATAGAAAATATGCATGCATAACACATGTGGGAAACTAATTGCTGATAAGAAAATAAAGAAGTAAGCCAAACATTCTTCAGCATTTAATTTGAAAACATAAATGGATATTAAATACAAAAATATTGCCCCTAAATTAAAAGGAAGAGCCTCTATAAACATCTTAGAATTTGAATTTTTTAATTTAGATTTCAGATGTGTCCAGCCAATTCTGCTGTGCTGAAAAATAAAATAAAGCCCAAAGGTTAAAAGAAGACTTTCGTAATTAGATAAAAAGAGGAAGAGTAAAATTATTAACCATTCTACATGTTTTTTCAATAGTGCATAAATTAAAGGGAGAATTAATAGTGAATTACCGACAAGAGGATAGTTAAACAAAGAGTTCTTACTTAAATTGATCCCAAGTATTGATATGATCTCTTTAAATTCATCAAAATGGATCAAAAATAGAGAGCTGAATAAAGTGAGCCCCCAAGCATAGGCAATAAAATTAGAATCAATATTCCAATTTTGAGTTTCAGCTTGCCCAAAATGCCATGCGGAATAGAGAATAAAAAATAATAGACCGATGATAGGTGCATAAAACCAAATCAGTAAAACTATTAGCATTAAAAATAAATAAGAGAGAACAAATTTTAACGTAATCTTGGTTTCTCCCGGAAAGACTCCAATCAAGTGATCTAGAGCACCATGAGGGATCCCGACAACTAGCAAGCCCACAGAGATAATAATGAGATTGCTTTGGGATAAATTCAGTAATTCTCCTGAGGGAGGCGTTTTGTCGATGAGAATGTAAACTATCATTAAAATAGGAACTATTATTTTTTTTAATTTCCAATAAGACCAGAATATTACTGACTTAATGAATATCCATATTTGTAGTTTAGAAAACATCGATAAGTCTTCTGTTAGAGTCGTTTCTTCATCAAGAAATTTTAAGATAAAATTGGAGGATTTTATCTTAAATAACCGTTCAAATATTGGCTTTCCTTGCGAAGGCCAAATTGTTAAAATGATCAATAATAATTGATCATAAAAAAGAAATCTCCTATTTAGCTTAACTTTTTTCGGTCTTAATTGTCCATTATTGCATATCAACTTAGAATGATCATACATGTTTTTGAAGGCATATCCCGTGCTTGGTTTTACATTGCCAGCGCGAGTGCCAATAGTTACAAAATTTTTATGAGGTTTTTGATTTGGTAGTTTTGAACTCATAGGAATTACTCCTTTTTCTGAGCTCATAATTTTGTATGAGCCGAAATAATTTTTTATAAAATCATGCAGAGTTTTTTTTGCTTCATCTTCAGGAATTATTTCTTTTCCGAATCGAGTTAATTCGACTAAAGCAGTTTTGGATGAGTACGGTAAAATGTAGACGAATTGAGTTGATTTATCCTGAGGTACCCGGAAATCCATCATATGATAGACATCAGTGTCTAATTGTGTTTGTTCTAACTCAACTTTTAACCCGAAAAATGATTGCGAAATATTAAATCTGTCATCTTTGAAGTTCTTCAAATCAGGAGGCCTGCTATCAAAACCCCATTCTGTAAAGTATTTGTTTTTTGGTGTTTCGATCACAATCGAATTATGACTTTCAATATTTAAAACTTTTTCTCTTCGATGTTCAATTTGGTATTTTGAAAAAAGTCTGCGCGACCAATCATATAAGTCGCTACTTCCCATATGAAAGTATTCTATCGGCTCTATTGATGAACTTTTCTGATTATTGATTTTGATTTTGTTCCAACGATGAGATATAATGGATTCGTAATCACGGTAAATCTCATCTTTTGGATTTGCCCAAAAACAGAATGTTTTGTCATTCTCAAGTTTTTCACTTGGCTCTAGAATTAGGACTTTTTTGTCATCAAGTAAAAATTGCTTTGACATTTCAATCAAAAGGATACAAGTGCTAGCGCCCCAGCCAACAAAAATTATATCATAACGAGTTTTTTTTTCAGACAAAATATTCTGTTCTAGATATGGCAATATAGTGCAATTAGAATTTAATGTTTTTCTTTTTAATATTGAATATATCCAATTCTAAATGCTTCTTTAGAAAGGATTAAATTGATGTAATTTTGATATTCTGAATAAAAACAACTTTATGGATCGTTTTTCCTTCTTAGGAACTTCACACATTGGCTTTATCGAAGACTTGTATCAGCAATACTTGTCTAGTCCGGATCTTGTCGAGCCCTCCTGGCGAGCCTTTTTTCAAGGGTATGATTTCTCTAAATCTGACTTTGGAGATATTTTAAATGATGAAAGTGTTGCCCTCCCTGATGAGGTTCGAAAAGAGTTTTCAGTATTGAATCTTGTTCAAGGATATAGGACACGGGGACATCTTTTTACCCAAACTAACCCAGTGCGCAGCAGAAGAAAATATAGCCCTGACCTCGCTCTGAAGAATTTTGGATTATCTGAATCTGACTTAGAGTTAAAATTTCAAGCTGCTTCTCAGCTGGGCATGGAATCTCCAGCTAAATTAAGTGATATTGTTACTCATTTAGAAAATACATATTGTCGATCAATTGGTGTTGAATACATGTATGTTAGAGAACCTGATGTTATAAGCTGGATACAGCATTTTATTCATCCTAATGAAAATGCGCCCATTTTAAATGCTGATGATAAATTGTACATTTTGCATAAATTAAATGAAGCAGTAGCATTTGAAAGTTTTCTAAACACAAAATTTGTCGGTCAGAAGAGATTCTCAATTGAAGGAGCCGAAAATTTAATTCCTGGACTTGATTTTATGCTTCAAAAAGGAGCTGATTTAGGCGTTGAAGAGGTAGTTTTAGGAATGGCTCATCGGGGGCGATTAAATGTTTTAACAAATATCTTTGGTAAGCCAGCTTCTCAGATTTTTTCTGAATTCGAGGGAAAAGAATTTGAAGAAGCAGATTTTGATGGTGATGTTAAATATCATTTAGGTTATACTGCAGAAAGGTTATTGGATAATGGTAAAAAGTTAAAATTAAATATCGCTCCAAATCCCTCTCATCTAGAGGCTGTGGATCCAATTGTTGCAGGGATTTCTAGAGCTAAGGGGCGCTCTAATTTTCCGGAAGACCCAAGTAAGGTATTGCCGATAATGATCCATGGAGATGCGGCAATAGCAGGTCAAGGAGTGGTTTATGAAGTAATTCAAATGGAACGATTGTCTGGATATGGGACAGAGGGAACCATTCATTTAGTCATAAATAATCAAGTTGGTTTCACTACTAATTTCATTGATGGTCGATCATCTACGTATTGTACTGATGTTGCCAAAGTAGTTCTTGCTCCAGTTTTGCATGTTAATGGTGATGATGCGGAAGCTGTTATTCACGCTATGCGTTTTGCTATTGAATACAGACAAAAGTGGAAACGAGATGTATTTATCGACCTCCTGTGTTACAGAAAATATGGTCATAACGAAGGAGATGAGCCACGATTCACTCAGCCATTATTATATCAGGTAATTTCAAAACACCCTAATCCAAGAAAAATCTATTTTGATAAACTCGTTGCTAACGGTGAGGTTGATCCAAACTTAGTTGTCGAAATGGAGAGGGAATTCAAGGAAATGTTGGAGGGTTTATTCGATGATTCAAAAAAAATAGAAAAGAATAAAATTGTTCCATTTATGCTTGATGAATGGAATGGTTATCCTCGCGCAACTATTGGTGAGGTTTACAATATTCCTGATACCAGTGTTTCAAGATATCGCTTGGATGAAGTTGCGACGACTTTGACAACCTTGCCAAAAGACAAAAAGTTCTTTAAAAAGATCATAAGGTTAATAGGGGACAGGGCTCAAATGGCTTTTGAAAAGAATGCTCTGGACTGGGGAATGGCCGAAATGATGGCTTATGGAACTTTGCTTCAAGATGGTTTTAGTATAAGAATATCTGGCGAGGATGTGGAGAGAGGAACTTTTTCACACCGTCATGCGATTATAAAATTAGAAGATTCTGAAGAAGAGTTGTCTTTATTAGATAATTTACCTAATTCAAAGGGTCGATTTGCAATTTACAATTCTCACCTTTCAGAGTATGCTGTTTTGGGCTATGATTATGGTTATGCCATGGCAAGTCCTGCAACTTTAGTCATATGGGAGGCTCAATTTGGGGATTTTTCGAATGGAGCCCAAATAATAATTGATCAATTTATAGCTGCTGCAGAAGACAAATGGAAAGTGCAAAATGGAATGGTTTTGTTGCTCCCCCATGGGTATGAAGGTCAGGGTGCCGAGCATTCTTCTGCTCGTTTAGAAAGGTTTCTACAATTATGTGCTCAAGAAAATATGTTCGTTTGTAACCCTACAACACCAGCGAATCATTTTCACATGCTGCGTCGTCAAATGCATCAGAAATTTAGAAAACCATTAGTTGTTATGAGCCCCAAAAGTTTATTACGACACCCCATGGCAACATCAAAAATGGAGGATTTAAGTAAAGGTGATTTTATGCCGCTACTAGCAGACGATTTGGATAAAATGGGGATAGAAAAATTGGTATTTTGTTCGGGAAAATTATTTTATGAATTATTATACGAGCGTAATAAAAGAGGGGATAATAAAACAGCCCTTATTCGCCTAGAGCAACTCTATCCTTTACCGGAAAAGGAAATAAATAAGGAGTTAGCGATGTATGCAAAGAACATAAAGTTGATTTGGGTTCAAGAAGAACCTGCCAATATGGGGGCATGGAGTTACCTTAGAGTAAATTCAGAATATCCATTTAAATGCATTTCTCCAAAAATATCAGCTTCTACGGCCCCAGGTTCAAAGCAAGCAGCTAACCAAATTCAAAGTACTTTAATAACTCAAACATTTGATAGTTAATATTCAATTCTATGATTCTTGATATGAAAGTGCCCTCGCCGGGTGAATCCATAAGTGAAGTTGAAATCGCAAATTGGCTAGTTAATACAGGCGACTATGTGGAAAAAGATGAGGCTATAGCTGAAGTTGATTCAGATAAAGCTACTTTGGAGTTACCTGCGGAAATGAGTGGTGTAATTGAAATACTTTTTGAACCTGGAAGTATAGTCGGAGTTGGAGAAGTAGTTTGCAAAATTGACACAGCTGCAAAAGCGCCTAATAAATCTAATAAATCAGCAAAACCTATTGAGGAAAGTTCAGCTTTAAAGGTTAATAATCCTTCGGCGAATACATATGCTACAGGTACTCCAAGTCCTGCTGCGAAGAAAATATTAGATGAGAAAGGTATATCAATATCGTCAATAAATGGAAGCGGGAAAGATGGTCGAATCACAAAAGAAGATGCCATCAACGCCAAAGCTTCAATGGGAACAACAGCAACAGGAAAAGAGCGCAGGGATAATCGTCAAAGGATGAGTTCATTGCGCCGAAAACTTGCAAAACGATTGGTTTCAGTGAAAAATGAAACAGCTATGCTCACAACTTTCAATGAAGTTGACATGAAACCGATAATGGATTTGCGTAAAAAATATAAAGAAGATTTTGCAAAAAAACATGAAGTTGGTCTTGGCTTCATGAGTTTCTTTACGCTTGCCGTTGTTAGAGCACTTAAAGAATATCCAACAGTTGCAAGTATGATTGATGGAGATGACATGGTCAGCTTTGACTCCGTTGACATCTCTGTTGCTGTAAGTGGCCCAAAAGGGTTGATGGTTCCCGTTGTAAGGGACGCAGATAAATTAGGTTTTGCAGGGGTGGAATCTGAGATAAAAAGTTTGGCAATAAAAGTCCGTGATGGTAAAATAACTGTGGACGAAATGACAGGGGGATGCTTTACTATAACAAATGGTGGTGTTTTTGGGTCTATGCTAAGCACTCCTATCATAAACCCACCTCAGTCCGCTATTCTTGGAATGCATAATATTGTTGAAAGACCTGTTGTTGTTGATGGTAAAATTGTGGTTCGTCCAATTATGTATGTTGCTATGAGCTATGATCACAGGATTATTGACGGTAAAGAATCAGTTGGCACATTGGTAGCAATTAAAGAAGCTCTAGAAAACCCTATTGATATTTTAATGCAAGGAGATATAAAAAAGTCTCTGGGTTTATAATGATTAGAAAATTTTGATAGATACACATACGCATTTAGATAGTTCAAAGTTTTCAGAAGACATAGATGAAGTAATTCAAAGAGCTTTATCCGTTGGGGTAACAAGTATGTATTTGCCAAATGTTGATGATGAAAGTTTTGCTCGTATGAATAGTCTTCAAGAAAGATATCCTAATCATATTGAGCTTATGTTAGGATTACACCCTTGCGATATTAAGGGTGACTGGCAAAAAATTCTTGACCGATACGATAAATTATGGGAAGTAAACCCATCGGCATTTATAGCAGTAGGCGAAATTGGACTAGATCTATATTGGGATAAATCAAATATAGGTGAGCAGATTCAAGCTTTGAATCGTCAATTAGATTGGTGCCTAAAATATGACAAACCTTTTAGTATGCATGTTCGAGATGCCTGGGAGCCTACATTGAAGGTCCTAAGAGAGAGAAAGTGTCCTGAGATCAAGGGGGTTTTACATTGTTTTACTGGGTCTCTAGAAATTGCAAGTGAACTAATAGATATGGGTCATTATCTTGGTATTGGTGGTGTTGCAACATTTAAGAACTCTAATGTTATAAATGTGCTCTCTGAAATAGGGCTTGATCGAATTGTATTAGAGACCGACAGTCCGTATTTAGCTCCTGTCCCTCATCGAGGCAAGAGAAATGAAAGTTCATATCTGCAAAATATAGCGATTTTCCTTTCTGATAAATTGAATTACTCCCTTGAATATATAGATGAGGTCACATCTGAGAATGCAAACCGTATTTTTCAAAGGTGAAACTTCTACTTATATATACAGGAGGAACAATCGGAATGATTCAAAGCCCTGAAGGAGACTTGTCCCCATTTAATTTTGATGAAGTATTAAGACAAGTCCCAGAATTAAATCAGCTTGAATGTGATATCGAAACAATTCAAGCGTGGGAGCCTCTGGACTCGAGCGACATAAATCATAATCACTGGATAAAATTGGCTGAGATTCTCAATGAGAACCGCGATCAATATGATGGTTTCGTTATTCTTCATGGAACAGACACAATGGCCCATACAGCTTCAGCTTTGAGTTTTATATTAAAGGGTTTTTCTAAACCTATTATTTTAACCGGAAGTCAATTACCAATTGGAGTTCTAAGAAGTGATGGGCGTGAAAACTTAATAACCTCTGTTGAATTAGTTCTATGCCGATTGGATAATGAGGCTCCTGCAATTAGTGAAGTATGCGTTTATTTTGAGAACAAGTTATTTAGAGGAAATAGAGTTTTCAAGAGAAGTTCTCAGGCATTTGAGGCATTTTCAAGTCCTAATTATCCTATTTTAGTCGATGTGGGTGTGCATCTTGATATTCATCATGAATATACTTTGAAACCAAGAGACCATTATTTTTTTGACCCTAAAATGGATTCTCAGATTGCCGTTTTGAAATTCTTTCCAGGGATTGATGAGTCTTTTTTAAGAAATGTGATCCTGAATTCAGGTAGAAACGCAATTATTCTTCAAACTTATGGTAGTGGTAATGTCCCTAAATTGGAATTCTTATCTGATATTTTAGATGATGCGCGCGATAAAGGTGTATTAATAATTAATGCCTCTCAATGCCCAGGCGGCGGAGTTTCCCAGCCAGCATATGCATCTTCAAGGATGCTTCGGCATGCAGGAGTGCTATCAGCAGGCGATATGACACTTGAAGCTACGATAACAAAAACCATGTGGCTTTTGGGTCAAGGAAAGCAAGGAAAGGTATTTGAGAATCTTTTCATGGAAAACTTAGTTGGGGAAAGAACCATTTAACTTTTTAATTAAATGGGCATAATAAAGCTCCTATAGAGTCCGGGTTATACAGATATTCAGCTTTTATTTTTTGTTTATATTTGCCGCCTCAAAGCCATTGGAGAGGTGTCCGAGTGGCTTA
>CAJWXO010000044.1 GCA_913049755.1 uncultured Cryomorphaceae bacterium | reverse complement strand
TCTTCAGTTACCTCTTCAGTTACCTCTTCAGTTACCTCTTCAGTTACCTCTTCAGTTACCTCCATAGTCGCTTCTTCAGGATTGTTGCAAGCAACAAAGGCAATCATTGCCAATGCGCTTAAAAATAAATTTACTTTTTTCATAATTCTTTGATTTATATAGGTTAAGGCTCTATCAAAGGTATGAAAATATGAACTTTAGACAAGTAACCTATCAATTCAAACTTTTTTCAGAAGAGTCTCCATAGACGTAATGTTTTTAATAATGCTTGAGAGGTCTTTTATTTCTACTCGCTTTTGGTCCATACTATCACGATCTCTAATAGTTACAGTATTATCAATCAATGACTGATGGTCAACAGTTATACAAAGAGGCGTGCCAATGGCATCTTGACGACGATATCTTTTCCCAATAGCATCTTTTTCATCAAAGATTAATTGAAAATCAAATTTTAGTTGATCATAAATTTTCTTGGCGCACTCGGGAAGTCTATCTTTTTTTAATAACGGTAAAATAGCTGCTTGATTTGGTGCTAATGCATGAGGAAGACGCAGAACAGTTCTTGAAGTTTCATCTTTGAGGGTTTCTTCTTCTAAGCATTCCGACAGAATACTTAAGAACATCCTGTCTAAACCTAAGGAGGTCTCGATCACATTAGGAGTGAAATTCTCATTTGAAACAGGGTCGAATACTTGAAGTTTTTTGCCTGAGTATTTAGAGTGCTGTTTCAAATCAAAGTCAGTTCGGCTATGAATGCCCTCTAATTCTTTGAAGCCAAAGGGAAACTTATATTCTATATCAGCAGCAGCATTAGCATAATGAGCTAGCTTTTCATGATTATGATAACGATAGTTTTTTGGATTAAACCCTAAAGATTCATGCCAATTCATTCTAACTTTTTTCCAATGATCAAACCATTTCATCTCTGAACCAGGCATAATAAAGAACTGCATTTCCATTTGTTCGAACTCTCTCATTCTAAAAATAAACTGTCTTGCAACTATTTCATTCCTAAATGCTTTCCCTATTTGAGCAATTCCAAATGGAATTTTCATTCGACTCGTTTTGAATACATTTAAAAAGTTGACAAAAATCCCTTGTGCTGTTTCTGGTCGAAGAAACAAATCATTAGCTCCTTCTGCAACAGAACCTATTTTGGTGCCAAACATCAGATTAAACTGACGAACGTCAGTCCAATTAGAAGATCCACTTACAGGACATTTAATTTTTTCATCAATTATAACTTGTAGCGCTTCGGAAAGATCATTATTTGAAAGAGCTTTTGAAAATCTACTTAAAATCGTTTTGGCTTTCGTTTCATATTCTAATACTCGAGTATTTGTTTTGCGGTACAATTCGGAATCAAAGGAATCACCAAAGCGCAGAGCTGCTTTTTTTATTTCTTTTTCTGCTTTCTGAAATAATTTTTCAGCATAATCTTCAACTAAGACATCTGCTCTATATCTTTTTTTCGAATCCTTATTATCAATTAATGGATCATTAAAGGCATCAATATGGCCAGAGGCTCTCCAAACATCAGGGTGCATAAAAATAGCAGAATCTATACCTACCACGTTTTCATGCAATTGAACCATAGATCGCCACCAATAATTTTTAATATTATTTTTCAATAGTGCACCATTTGGTCCGTAGTCATATACGGAGCTCAGGCCATCATAGATTTCACTGCTTTGGAACACGAATCCATATTCTTTGGCATGGGAAATAACTTTTTTGAATAATTCTTCAGGGCCTTGAGACATTTGATTTATGTATTGTTGGTGAGTTCTAAAATGTTGGAATATAAATTATTCTTAGGCTATAAGAGAACTAATATTGGCAGTAAAAAGACGAACAGAAATAGCTAATAGGATTATCCCGAAGATTTTTCGAATAATTGAAATCCCTCCTTTACCCAATATTCGTTCGATGTGATGGGTATTCTTTAAAACTAAATATACTAATATGGCATTGATGATTATGGCAATTAAAATATTAATGGATGCGTATTCACTTCGAATAGAGATTAAGGTGGTAAGTGTCCCTGCTCCTGCAATTAAAGGAAAAGCAATTGGGACAATACTTGCAGATTCTGGCTCGACTTCTTTATAAATACGCACACCAAGAATCATCTCGAGCGCTAGAAAAAATAAAATCAGCGCACCGGCTACAGCAAATGAGGCTACATTGACTCCAAATATTGCCAAAAGCTCTTCTCCGATGAACAAAAAAATTATCATAATTAAACATGCCGCAATAGTTGCCTTCTCAGATTGTATGTGGCCAACTTTTTCTCTAACGGATATTACGATAGGGATACTGCCAATTATATCAATAACTGCAAACAATACCATTGTTACCGAAAGAATCTCAGAAATATTCATTTAAAAAATATTCAACATTGATTTACATGATCAAAGGTAGACCTTTGCTATATGTTTCAAATCGGAAAAACTGTTGTTTCAAAAGTTGTCTTTGATCAAGCCTTTTGTTGTGATTTATCTAAATGCAAAGGAGCATGCTGCGTTGAAGGAGATGCTGGCGCTCCACTAATGCCAAATGAAGTTAAAATTTTAAGGGATATTCAGCCAAAAATTCGTTCATATCTCCGTCCAGAAGGCATATTAGCTATAGAGTCTCAGGGATATTTTGTTATTGATGAGGATGAAGAATACACTACTCCTCTTGTCGCTAAAAAGGAGTGCGCTTATGTAATATTTGAATCAGGAGTCGCAAAGTGCGGAATAGAAAAGGCGCATGAGGCCGGAGCTATAGATTGGCCGAAGCCTATATCATGTCATCTATATCCCATTCGAGTCACTAAATATTCCGATTTTGACGCACTAAATGTTCATCACTGGAAGGTTTGTGAACCGGCATGTAGTTTAGGTCAAGAGTTAAAATTACCGGTCTTTAGATTTTTAAAAAATGGCCTCGAACGCGCTTATGGAAAGGAGTGGGTAGATGAAGCAGAGTTGGTTTACAAGAAAATTGCGAAGCAATTAGATTAAAAAGGAATCTAGGTTATTAACAATTGATGTGGATTATTTTTAAGGAACTCGAATAAAATAATTTGGTTAATTCAAACACCCTGATTTTTGGGCGCTTTTTGATTTTGTAAAGAATCATAAATGTTGAAAACTCCAACTTAATGTTCAAATCTATCCCTTGTGAAAACCCCGAGGCTTTCCAAGATTTGTAAAGCTCACCTGCAGCATGTTTTCGTCGGCTTTGACCGTTTCTGCTACTAATACGCACCTAGAACACACTTAAAAACCTCGCCATTAGGCGATTAGATAAATAAAAATGAGCAAATCAACTACGCAAAACGAACCAATTTTAAAAGAAAATCCAAATAGATTCGTGCTATTCCCTATTGAACACAATGACATTTGGGATATTTATAAGAAAGCAGAAGCAAGTTTTTGGACGGCTGAAGAAATCGATTTAGATCAAGATGTTACAGATTGGGAAAATAAATTATCTGACGATGAAAGATATTTCATAAAACATATACTTGCTTTTTTCGCAGCTTCGGATGGAATTGTTAATGAAAATCTTGCTGAAAATTTTGTCAATGAGGTTCAATATACAGAAGCAAAGTTTTTTTATGGATTCCAAATTATGATGGAGAATATCCATAGTGAAACATATTCATTATTGATTGATACTTATGTCAAAGATCCAAGTGAAAGAAATAAGTTATTTAATGCAATTGAAACCTTTGATGCAATTAAAAAGAAAGCTGATTGGGCTTTGAAATGGATAGATTCACCTTCGTTTGCGGAAAGATTAATCGCATTTGCAGCTGTTGAAGGGATATTTTTTAGTGGAGCATTTTGTTCTATTTTTTGGATGAAGAAAAGAGGGTTACTACCAGGATTAACATTTTCGAATGAACTAATTAGTAGAGACGAAGGAATGCACTGCGACTTTGCTGTTCATCTTCATAATGAACATTTAATAAACAAAGTTCCAAAAGAGAGAATTATCCAAATCATCACAGAAGCTTTAGATATAGAAAGAGAATTTATTACTGAATCCCTTCCTGCAGACTTAATTGGCATGAATAGCCGTCTTATGGAGCAGTATTTAGAGTTTGTTACCGACCGTTTATTAACTGAATTAAATTGTCCAAAGAGTTATAATTCTGAAAATCCTTTTGACTTTATGGACATGATTTCTTTAGAAGGAAAAACAAATTTCTTTGAAAAAAGAGTTTCAGATTATCGTAAGGCCGGTGTTGGAATGGAACATGAGACTAAGGAAGATTCTTTTTCATTTGACTCAGACTTCTAAAAAACAAATCTTATGATGAATGTATTAAAGCGCGATGGCCGAAAAGAAGCCATCAAATTTGACAAGATTACAGCAAGGATTCAGAAACTTTGTTATGGTTTGAGTTCACACGTTGATGCGGTAGCTGTGGCAATGAGAGTGATCGAAGGTTTATACGATGGAGTTAGCACAAGTGAACTAGATAGTTTATCTGCTGAAACATCGGCATCAATGACGGTTAGACATCCGGACTACGCTAAGCTTGCAGCTAGGATTTCCGTATCAAATTTACACAAGAATACTAATAAGTCATTTACTGATACAATGCGCGAATTGCATCAGTTTGTCAGCCCAAAAACAGGTCAAAAGGCTCCTTTAATTGCTGATGACGTTATGGAGATTATAGAATCTAATGCCGAACTATTAGATTCTACACCTATTTATGATCGAGATTTTAGTTATGACTATTTTGGCTTCAAAACGTTAGAAAGATCATACCTCCTCCGAACTAATGGAAAAATTGCTGAAAGGCCACAGCAAATGCTTTTGCGCGTGGCAATTGGGATTCATAAAGAAAAAATAGAAGACGCTATTGAGACATATAATGGAATGTCTAAAGGGCTATATACTCATGCAACACCAACACTTTTTAATTCCGGCACGCCGAAGCCTCAAATGTCTAGTTGTTTCTTACTTCAGATGCAGGATGATAGCATAGACGGTATTTATGATACATTAAAGCAGACCGCAAGGATTTCTCAAAGTGCAGGAGGAATAGGACTTAGCATTCATAACATAAGATCCAAAGGTTCATATATCCGCGGAACAAATGGTACCTCAAATGGTTTGATTCCTCTTTTGCGCGTATTTAATGATACTGCTAGATACGTAGACCAGGGCGGAGGTAAGCGAAAAGGGTCATTTGCTATTTATCTGGAACCTTGGCACGCAGATGTTTTTGACTTTTTGGATCTTAGAAAAAATACGGGAAAAGAAGAAAATAGAGCGCGTGATCTATTCTATGCTCTTTGGATTCCGGATCTTTTTATGCAGCGCGTAGAGGAAGATGGAGATTGGACATTAATGGACCCTAATGAGTGCCCAGGGTTATTTGATACATATGGCGCTGAATTTAATGCTCTCTACACTAATTATGAATCTGAGAATAAAGGGCGTAAGACCATTGCAGCTCGCGAACTTTGGACTAAAATACTCGAAGCTCAAATTGAGACAGGGACCCCTTACATCTTATATAAAGATGCCTGTAACTCAAAATCAAACCAAAAAAACCTAGGGGTTATTCGCTCTTCAAATCTTTGTACAGAGATCATAGAGTATACAGCTCCAGATGAAGTTGCTGTTTGTAATCTAGCATCAATAGCATTACCTAAATATGTTAAGGATGGAGCTTTTGATCATCAAATGCTTTACGATATTACATATAAGGTAACAAAAAATTTAAACGAAGTAATAGATCAGAATTATTACCCAGTTCCCGAAGCAAGGAATTCTAATATGCGGAACCGCCCAATTGGGATTGGAGTGCAAGGGTTAGCCGATGCTTTCATTCATTTAAGATTACCCTTCACAAGCCCTGAGGCTAAGCAGCTCAACAAGGATATTTTCGAGACTATTTATTTCTCAGCAGTTACAGCCTCTTATGACCTAGCAAAGGTTGATGGAGCTTACGAAAGTTATGAAGGTTCTCCAATTTCAAAAGGTGAGTTTCAATATAATATGTGGGGACTTAAAGATGAAGATTTAAGTGGGCGATGGGACTGGTCTGGTTTGCGAAAAAAAATCAAAAAACATGGCGTTAGAAATTCGCTGCTTTTAGCACCTATGCCAACTGCATCGACATCCCAAATCCTAGGAAATAACGAATGTTTTGAACCTTATACTAGTAACCTTTATACCCGACGCGTTCTTTCGGGAGAGTTTATTGTAGTTAATAAACACCTTCTTTTAGACCTTGTGAATCTCGGTCTTTGGAATGAAGATGTTAAAAATGCAATTATGGCTAATAATGGATCCATTCAAAGCATAGATGGAATTCCAGAAAATATTAAACTACTTTATAAGACCGTTTGGGAACTTTCTATGCGCGATATTATTGATATGTCTGCTGACAGAGGAGTATTCATAGATCAATCTCAATCGTTGAATCTTTTCGTTGAATCTCCCAACATGGGTAAGTTGACATCAATGCATTTCCATGCATGGAAGAAGGGCCTCAAGACAGGGATGTATTACTTAAGAACAAAAGCTGCATCTGCAGCGATAAAGTTTACAGTTAAGAAAAAAGAAGAGAAAGTTCCAGAGGAAGAAGTCTTTTCTGAAATGCCAGTAAAAAAAGTAGAAAAAACATCAACAGATCCGGTTAAAGAGTTTACTGAAGAAGAGATCTTAGCGTGTTCAGTTGATAATCCTGATGATTGTGAAGCTTGTGGGTCTTAGAATAGCCTTTAAAAAATAGGATGGCCCGTGCTTAGTGATTAACTTAATGTGTTAATCTATTGTTATTTAGGTAAAATATTCTTACTTTTAGTAACACCTAAATACAAATGTTTGAAGTATGGCGCAACATGACCCCAGAGAGCCTAATAGTTCGCAAGAGCGATTGTCTATGCGTGAACGCAGAGCTCAAAAACGACGAGAAGATGCAGAACATGATTCACATTCAATGGCAACAACCATTTTTGTTATTGCAATGATTCTTTTAATAATTGGAGCTGCAGTTTATCTAACATCATAGTAAGTCTCCCTTAAATATTTTCATAGTGTACCTTCGCGGAAGTGAAAAGGTTTACGACAATTATTGGCGGAGGTCTAGGTTGGGCATTGGGTGGTCCAATTGGAGCCTTTCTTGGTGCTGCACTGGGCAATATATTTTCAGATGAAATAGCTGATATAAAAAAATCATCAAAAAGATCTAAAAATTCTGAAACGGACTTTCATACTAGTTTATTGGTTTTAGCTTCGGTGGTAATTAAAGCTGATGGTAAAATTGATAAAAGAGAGCTTGATTTTGTTCGCAGACAATTTGTAAAATGGTTTGGCATTAATAAAACAAATAACAGCTTTAAAGTATTTAAAGATTTAGTTAGAACTGAGCCTAATCTTCGTGAAATATGTCAACAAGTCAGTAACAACATGCCATTACAGGGCAGAATACAAATCATTAGTTTTTTATTTGACTTATCTTTTTCTGATGGTGCAATATCAATTAATGAGCATAAACAAATTACCAGGATTTCAAGTTATTTAGGTATAAGTTCGCAAGAGTTTAATCGGATAGAGTCAATTAAAGAAAAGACTGTAAAAGATCCATATGAGATTTTGGGTATTAAATCTAGTAGCTCAGATCATGAATTAAAAAAAATGTATCGGACATTAGTAAAAAAATATCATCCAGATTCTCTACAGGATATGGGCGATGAAGTCGTTCTCGAGGCTGAAAATACATTTAGAAAAATACAAGAAGCATATGAAGAAATATGTCAACAGCGAG
The DNA here is from genome assembly GCA_913049755.1 of uncultured Cryomorphaceae bacterium. Next base: position 1,173 of record CAJWXO010000044.1, on the reverse strand, counting down.
AAATAAAATGAAGTTCCAATTCGCCATAGAGTCTGAACTAGAAAAGTTTGACAAAGTTTTCCCTAAGGCATTTAGTAGCAATGTTGCTTTGTTAGATCTAATATTGAGATATGCGATTAAACAGAAAGGTAAGCGCATTCGACCGGCACTTGTTTTCCTTGTCTCAAAGGCCATTGCTGGAGAGGTGAATGATCAGACTTATCGTGGAGCAACTTTAGTAGAGTTAATGCATACTGCAACGTTAGTCCACGATGATGTTGTTGATGAGTCATTAGTCCGTCGAAGTAAGTTTTCGATAAATGCTCTTTGGAAAAATAAAATTGCTATTTTGATCGGAGATTATATGTTATCTCGAGTACTATTATTGGCGGTGGATCATGGAGATCATGATTTACTTGGCCATATTAGTCAATCAGTCCGGGAAATGTCAGAGGGAGAGCTTTTACAAATAGAAAAAGCAAGAAAATTAGATATTGATGAAAAAATTTATATAGAGATAATTTCAAAAAAAACAGCGTCATTAATATCTGCTTGCTGCATAATTGGCGCTAGTTCCGCAGGTGCAAATAAAGATCAATTAGAATCTGCAAAAAAATTCGGATTTAACTTAGGAATGGCATTTCAGATAAAAGATGACCTTTTGGATTATCAAAACTATGGGAAAAGTGGAAAGCCATCAGGAATAGACATAAAAGAGCAAAAATTAACTTTGCCATTAATTTATGCTCTAAATACTGCATCATTTAGAGATAAAAGAAAAATGATGCGGATAGTAAAAAACAAGAAAGATGACCCTGAAAGTATTTCATGGCTAATGGACAAAGTTTTAGAGTTAGGTGGAATGAATTACTCTAAAAAAGTTATGGATAAATATGAAAATCAGGCTATATTCTACCTTGAACATTTTCCAGAATCAGAAAGCAAAAAAGCATTACTTCAGTTAGTTAAATTTGCTGTGAAAAGGAATCTCTAGCTTTTCTATAATTTCAAAATTAGTACCTTTCGGTTATGGGTAGAATAACTGCATCATGTATAGAGAAAATTCATGACGCCACTCGGGTTGAAGAGGTGGTAGGAGAATTTGTACAGCTAAAAAAAAGCGGATCTACTTTTAGAGGATTGAGTCCTTTCTCAAATGAAAAAACACCTTCATTTTATGTAGTTCCCTCAAAA
>CAJWXO010000043.1 GCA_913049755.1 uncultured Cryomorphaceae bacterium | reverse complement strand
TCCCATTGTTCCATGTTTCGATGATCAGTCCATTGTGATTTTGATCAACCTCTTGTCCCATATAGTTTGTTCGTGATACAATATGGATTTTTGATGATTTAACTTCAACAGGAATGACATGAAAAAATTCTATGGTGCCGTCATAATCAGTTTGAGATAGCTTGTAGTAAACTGAATTGTTTTCAATTAATTGAGGAATGATGTTTCGATCCATATATTGATAGCTCAAAACTTCATTAGAATTTCCAGCGCCTGACAGCTGTGTTATGTCTTCCCATGTTTGACCGTCATACGAGCGCCATAGCGTAAAATAATCATTGTCCTTTTCTGATTGGGTCGTCCAATCCAATTGTATGGTGTTTTCTGTCCCTGCAGCGATAATCCCCGAAAAGGTTCCCAGCGTAATGGGCAAAGGATTAAATAACGGTGCAACAATCACCAATTTTATATTTGGCGCCGAGGAGTTGTAACTAGATGATGCAGTTGGATAGAAATTATCAGAACGCCAAGAATGGGCTCTTCTGCTATGTCCGCTGTTATTGTTTCCGCCTCTTAACCAACCATAATCATTAAAAGTATATGTGCCGTCCCTGTTTTCCCAAGAGATTAATATATTATCCACTCCATTCCAATAAAAAGGGGTATCAAAACCTGTGGCTTGTCCGACAGTATTGTCTCCTATTTCTTCCCAACCTTCGTTGCTTGGATTTGTAAATGTGAAATTATCTTTGACCGTGGTAGTATTTCTGAGGTTTATGTCTCGGTAATCCGGATCAACATATGATGAACCAGATCCAGTTGGACCTCTTTCTAGATATGTTGCACTTGTATGAGAAAATTTTACTGTTTGATTGATTGCGGTATAACCCGTAGTCCAATCAGAATATTCAAAGAAAAGTGATTTTATTTCGATACTATCACCTCCTGCCTCTATATCTAACCCAGCAGCAAAGCCTGCACCGAGTATTTCATCACGCGTATAAATCATACCAAATTGAGAATAATCATATAAACCATAAAACGGGGCCCTAATAATCATATTTGTTCCTTTGTCTATTGTAATGGTTCTTGCCTCTTGGCTAATTGAGCTTAATGGGAGCAGTAAAAAGAGAGAAAAGATGAATAAATACTTCATGATCGGCAATAATTAATGTGCATTTAAGGCCGCAAAAGTACATAGAAATACTCAATCAAAACATTATAAAAGTCAGTATTGTAAAAAACGCTCGTTATTCCTATGTTATGGTGTGTTTTTAGCGTCTATTGGAATGATTTGACAACAGTCCCATTGTTCCATGTTTCGATGATCAGTCCATTGTGATTTTGATCAACCTCTTGACCCATAAGATTGGTTCTTCTTACAACATGGGTTTTGGCTGGTTGAATTTCAACTGGGATGATTTGAAAAAACTCTGTGGTACCATCATAATCTGTTTGAGACAGCTTGTAATAGATTGTGTTGTTTTCGATGGATTTCAAAATGATGTTTCGATCTATATATTGGTAGGTCAATAATTCGTTTGAATTACCTGCGCCTGACAACCTTGTTATATCTTCCCATGTTTGACCGTCAAAGGATCTCAATAAGGTGAAATAGTTGTTGTCTTTTTCAGATGCCGTTGACCAATCCAATTGGATTGAATTCCCAAGACCTGAAAGTAATTTTCCTGAAAATGAATTTAATGTTATTGGCAGCGGGTTAAAACTAGTATGCAGTCTAATATTTGGGAGGTCTCTATCTGTACTGGAGCTCGCCGTTGGATAGTTGTCGTCCTTATACCATATGTGACAGCGGTTGCTTATACTTCTTCCTTCGAGCCACCCGTAACCACTATCCCAAGAACCATCTCTATTTTCCCAGGTAACAAGTATGTTGCTTGTACCATCCCATATAAATGGGGTGTCAAAATCAAATTGCCCCCATGTAATCCCAGTAAAACCTCTAAAATCAAATTCGTTTTTAACTGTTGTGGTATTGGATATGGTTAAGCCGCTATAATCTGGTAGTCCTGGATCAGGAAGGGTAGATTCTGAAATGTGGGACATTTTAATGGTTTGATTGTTTAGCTCGTAACCGTTCTCCCAGCTATTAAATTGAAACTGAATGGCAGTAATCGAATTGCCTGCTGATATCCCATTAGATTCTAATTCTGAAGCCAAATAAAGCATGGTAGATTGAGAGTAGTCGTAAAGCCCATAAGCTGGGGTTCCTCCACAGTTGTCAAAATCCGAACCAATTTGTACGATTTGCTGGCTGAATACAGCAAAATTTAGGAGGCTAAAAATAATTAAAATGTTTCCTCTTTTCATAGTTTATTATTGATAATAGAAATAAAAACCTATTGATTTACGGGCGCAAAAGTACTATATTTTTATAATTCTTCGTGCAATCAACACCTGTTTTTAAAATAAAAAACACCTCATGTACTCATTACATGAGGTGTCTACTAAGACTAATGAACTCTATACCGACTCTAAGGAGATCAGATTCGTTAAGAGATCAATTAGCAACAAGCCAATTCATTTACGTTCAAGACGTTTAAACGGCTTTAGGGATGCCTATCATTTTCAATAATTTAAAATCTTAACCTTAGAAAAAGTGTGTTAGAAAATCACTTCCGGGTAATGGATTATATGCTGTATACTTCTAATGAAGTGCTTGAATACAGTTTATGCCATCAATGGCTGCTGAAACAATTCCACCAGCGTATCCAGCACCTTCTGCACAGGGATATAAGTTTTTAATATCAACATGTTGGTAGGTCTCTTTATTTCTTGGAATGAGAATAGGGGAGGATGTTCTTGATTCTGGAGCGTGAAGGACAGCATCATTTGTGATAAAGCCAGGAACTTTCTTGTTGAAATCTTTAAAGGCATTCCGCAATCTTCTTGTAATGAATTCAGGAAAAACATCATCCATTTCTATGCTGGTAATCCCAGGTTGATATGAACTTCTAGGGAAATCAGTTGATTTTTTTCCTTGAATAAAATCTTCTAATCGTTGCGCTGGAACTTTTTGATTTTTACCTGCTAATTTCCAAGCCTGATGTTCAATTTGTTTTTGAAATTTAATACCGCAAAATGGGTCCTTTGGATTTTCAAGGTCTTCGGGCTCAATTGAGACGACGATTCCTGAATTTGCGTAAGGGTTATTTCTTTTCGATGGAGACCAGCCGTTCGTAACTACCTCTTCACCTGATGTCGCGCAAGGAGCAATAATACCTCCCGGACACATGCAAAATGAATAAACACCTTTATCTTCCGCTTGTGTTACCAGTCTATAAGATGCTGGAGGTATATAATCATCGTTAACTCTGCCATGGTATTGGGCTTTGTCGATAAATTCTTGGCTATGTTCGACGCGAACACCTAGTGCAAATGGTTTTGCTTGAAGATGAACACCTCTTTCATGAAGAAGTTCGAAAATATCACGTGCAGAATGACCTGTGGCTAGAACCACATTATTGACGGTGATTTTTTTTTCGTTATTTAAGGTAATTGATTGGATACGGTCATTTTTAATTTCTAAATCCGTTAATTGATGGTCAAAGTGAATTTCACCGCCCATTTCAATGATTTTATTGCTCATTGCTGAAACAATTCTTGGAAGTTTATTTGTCCCAATATGAGGATGTGCTTCAACTAGAATGTCTTCATTCGCACCGAAATAAACAAATGTCTCTAAAACCTGTCTGACGGCACCTCTTTTCTTTGATCTCGTGTAAAGCTTTCCGTCGGAATAAGTTCCAGCACCGCCTTCGCCATAGCAGTAATTACTATTTCCATTCACAATTCCTTTTCGATTCAGTTGGCCTATGTCCTTAATTCTTTCCTTTACTGCCTTTCCTCGTTCAAATACAATTGGTTTTAACCCTCGTTCCAATGCACTGAGCGCTGCAAAAATACCTGCTGGACCCAAGCCTATGATGTGGACCTCTTTTTGTGGGTTTAAAGGTTCAAATTTTGGCTCATAATTTTTTGGAGGAGTCTCATTTTCAAAAAATACATGAAATGTGCAAAGCACTTTAATATCCTTCTTTCGGGCATCAATACTTCTTTTGTGCCATTTATATTGAAAAGAATTAGAAGCGTTTAGCTTTAGTTTTTCAACGATTACTTCCTCCAAGTAAGAAATATCTTTTGCTTGTTCAGGACTGACATAAAATGAGATTTCTTTCATTAGGATTGGAAAATTATTGAGAACCACCAACCCTTGTTGTAAAGCTGATCAATTGGTTTTGCTACTGGCGAATAGTCCTGTATAAAGGTACTTTTTACTCCATGAGAATATTTCACTTCGATAGAAAATTTAAAAAATGGGGCATAGAAGTCTATTCCGCCACCGAGCTGACCGTGAATATCGTATCTATTTAGCTTGATAAAAGGATCAATATAGTTTTGTGAGGCATCTTGTTGGGATTGAAGGTCAATAGAATATTGACCGCCGAATAGGGCATAGGCTGCAAAGTTGTTAAACCTTTTTGTTCTAAAAATAAAGCTCAATGGAAAATCCAATGATGTTGCATTTATTCTTTCTTCGCTCATCCCTTTTGGAAAGTTTGTACTATCTAAACTTCTGTAGGTCAGTGTTTTTTCTTGAAATGACAGTCCTGGCATAAACCGCAGGCGCAATACAGGTGTGCCTAGCTTTAGGGTGGTCAATATTCCTAACTGTCCACCCGGTTGTGATTCGTTTTGAACAGATACTAACCCATAATCTTCATAGGCATTTGGATTTTGAAAAACAGTAAGGTCTGTACTGTTTATTCCAAGCATAAAGCCAAATCTGAATGCTTTTTTATCAAAATTCTTGAACCTTTGTTGCTTTAATTTCTGTCCATGACTGAACATAAATAGGCAGATAAACATGATGCTAAGAAGCGACTTCATATTCAGATAACGGAAAGAAGCGTTCAATGTTGCAGTGTTATTTGATTCCAGTGTAAATTGTGGCAATCCCACCGCTAACTGGTGTTGCAGTAACTTCTTTATAGTTTAGTTTGCTTAGAATATCCGTAAAGTCTTTTCCTTCTGGAAAAGCAGCAACGCTTTCAGGAAGATAGGCATATGCTTTTTTATCTTTGGAAATGGTTTTACCGAGTGTAGGTATAATATATTTCGAATAGAATCCAAAAGCTTGTTTAATTGGAAAAACTTTGGGTTTTGAAAACTCGAGTATTACTGCTTTACCTCCTGGCCTAAGCACTCTCAACATTTCTGAAAGTCCTTTTTCTAGGTTCTCAAAATTACGAACGCCAAAACCGACCGTCAATCCATCAAAATAGGAATCTTCAAAGGGGAGCAATTCAGAGTCTGCTTGTTTCATACTGACAATATGGTCAATTTTTCTTTTGATCATTTTTTGTCTTCCGACTTCTAGCATACCATTGGATATATCAATACCCACTACCTCTTCGGGATCAAGCTTTAGGTTGGCAATGGCAAAATCACCTGTACCAGTTGCAATGTCTAATATTCTTTTTGGTTCAGTCGACCGCAATGCCCTAACTGCCTTTCTTCGCCATATCTTATCAATACCTAAGGATAAGAAGTGGTTTAGGAAATCATATTTCGCAGAAATATTGTCGAACATTTGTTCAACCTCTTCTTTCTTTGATTTCTCACTGTTGTACGGTTTGACTGTTTTATCTGACATAATACTTAAACACTTAAATGCTAAAGGAGTTCGTGAACTTCGTTTTTTAATTCTTCAAATGAAATACTTACCACACCTGGCTTTTCGCAAACCATACCGCCTGCAATATTCGCGATTTTAGCAATAACTTCAATTGGAGCATTGGCAAGTAAGCATAGCGTTGCTACCGCAATTACTGTGTCACCTGCTCCTGAAACATCAGTGATCTCTCTTTTATGTGCTTCAATGTGTGCTTTTTCGGAATCATTACAGATATAAACTCCGTGCTCCGATAAAGTAATTAGTGAGACTTCATGCGGTACGACGGTTCGAAGTTTTTGTACTGCATTTTCAAAGTCATTTCTTTCATTTTCAAAACTGAAGTCAATATTTAGGCCTTCTTTCAGTTCTTTCAGATTTGGTTTAAATAAACTCAGGCCATGATAGTGGTGAAAGTTTTCTTTTTTCGGGTCTGCAGTAACTGGAATCTTGTGTTTGTTGGCTTCAAGAATAATGCGCTGAATGTTGTTTTCACTCAAAACACCTTTGTCGTAATCTTCAAGAATGATTGCATCCAAACCATGTTCTACGAGCGCTAAAATTTTCCTAAACAACTCTTGATCATGCTCTGCTGACAATGGGTGGGTATCTTCAGAGTCTATTCTCAAAAGCTGCTGTTTTGATGAAATTACTCTCGTTTTCACGGTTGTTTTACGAAACTCACTTCTCACCAGACCTACTGTCGAGATGCCTCTTTTCTGGAATAAATCTTCTAGGATTTGCCCTTCTGAATCCGATCCGACAACAGAAGCAATAATAGGAGAGGCTCCGAGATTTTTTAAATTCAATGCCACATTTCCTGCGCCACCAATTCTATTTTCTTTTTTATCCAGTGCAACAACAGGAACTGGAGCTTCAGGACTTACTCGAGTTACTTTTCCAAGAATATAAGCGTCAAGCATAACATCTCCAATAACGAGTATTCGCTTACCATTAAATTCCTTTAAAATAGCTTCGTAATTCACTTATTTCAATTTTGATAGTGCGTTTCCTATTCTCTGCATAGCTTCTGTAAGCATCTCTTCTGAGGCCGCATACGAAATCCTAAAACAATTTGGATCTCCAAATGCATCTCCTGTTACTAGAGCAACCAAAGCTTCTTCTAGTAAGTACAGACATAAGTCACTTGCATCTTTTATCGTCGAGGTACCATTCGTTTTTCCAAAGTAAGCACTACAGTCTGGGAAGACATAGAATGCTCCTCCTGGATGATTTGTTTTGATACCTGGCATTTCAGATAAAGCATTGAGAACAAGACTTCTTCGTGACTTAAACGCAGAAATCATGTCATTTAGTATGTTGGGGTCAGCATTCATAGCAGCAATAGCTGCTTTTTGTGTAATACTTGATGTCCCCGATGTAAACTGGCCTTGAACTTTTGTACAAGCGCTTGCAATGGTCTTGGGGGCTCCAATGTATCCAAGTCTCCAGCCTGTCATGGCCCAAGCTTTAGAAACACCATTTACTGTGACAACTTGCTCGTACACATCACTAAACTGAGCGAGACTCTCATGCTTGCTTTCAAAGTTGATGTGCTCATATATTTCATCGCATAAAACAATTAGCGATGGGTGATTCTTGATGACATTTGCCAAGTCTCTTAATTCTTCCCGGTCATAAACAGAACCTGTTGGGTTACATGGTGTAGAGAAGATCATGAGCTTAGTTTTCGGAGTTATGGCCTCGTCTAAGTCCTTTCCGGAAATTTTAAAATCCTTGTCAATACCAGCATTTACAAGTACCGGTACTCCGCCTGCTACTTTTACGATTTCAATATAGGAAACCCAAAATGGGGCAGGTATAATTACCTCGTCTCCTGGATTAATCAAGGTTAACACGACATTCGCTATGGATTGTTTTGCTCCTGTTGAGACGACAATTTGGTCTTTATCATAGTGCAAGTTATTATCTCTTTTGAATTTGTGTGAGATACTCTCTCGCAAATCATCATATCCCGGAACGGGCGTGTATTTTGTGAAATTATTATCCATTGCCTCGGTAGCGGCATCTTTAATAAATTGTGGTGTATTAAAGTCTGGTTCACCTAGAGATAAAGAAATTACGTCTTTTCCTTGGGCTTTTAGCTCGCGGCTTTTTCTAGACATGGCAATCGTTGCCGATTCTTCCATTGCTAACAAGCGATCTGACAGTTGGATCATAGAAATATTATTTTGGCGCAAATTTAATCAAATTCAAGTCTGAACTGAATGTTAAGGGTGACAATTTAACATCTTATTCATCAAAAAGATCTGGTCTTCTTTCTTGTGTTCTTTCTATGGCTTTTTTCTCTCTCCATTTTTCAATTTCAGGGAAATTACCGGATAACAAAACCTTTGGAACCTCCCATCCTCTAAACTCTGGAGGTCTTGTGTATACGGGTGGTGACAGCAAATTGTCTTGAAAGCTATCTGTTAGCGCTGAGGTTTCATCATTAAGTACGCCTGGAAGCAACCGAACAATTGCATCCGTTAGTGCAGCTGCTGCAAGTTCTCCGCCAGACAATACATATGAGCCTATAGAGATCTCCTTGGTTATGAAATGCTCTCGAACCCGCTCATCTATTCCTTTATAATGTCCACATAGAATGATTAGGTTCTTCCTCAAGGATAGGTCATTGCAAATATTTTGTTCCAATAAATCACCATCCGGTGTCATGTAAATCACCTCGTCGTACGTTCTCTCTTTTTGGAGCTTTTCAATTATTGTTACAATGGGTTCAATACTCATGACCATTCCCGCTCCACCGCCGTATTGGTAATCGTCTACATTCTTATGTTTATCTGTGGAGTAGTCCCGAATATTGTGCATGTGTATTTCAACAAGGCCTTTGTCCTGAGCTCTCTTCATAATTGAAGCAGAAAACGGCCCTTCAAGTAATTCTGGTAGTAAGGTTAAAATATCAATGCGCACAGGCAAATTTACAAACAATCTAAAATCTCTAAGGTATGACTATAAAAATATATGTGCTGAAAGTTATATTTAAAAATATTTTTAGTGACAATCATCCTCAAAGAGCGAATAGGACTGGAAGAATATTCTGTATTTTAGTAGTTCATTAAAACCAAGTACTTTGATTAAATTTTTGTTTTTCTCGACTTTCTTCTTTTTACTATTGTCCAATTGCCAAGCTCAATGTGAAGACATTACTTTGGCTTCTATCACTAATCCTGGGCCATATTCGGTATCTATTCTCGTTGAAGGGATTGATGGTATTAGAAATGGCCCTGATTACGATGGCGCAACCATCTATTATCCTAATAACGGAGTGCCTCCATATGCAGGTATCGCAATCATTCCTGGCTATTGTGGTGTGGAGACAGATATTCAAAACTGGGGGCCTTTCTATGCTTCTCATGGTATTATTGCCATTACTTTAGGAACG
>CAJWXO010000042.1 GCA_913049755.1 uncultured Cryomorphaceae bacterium | reverse complement strand
TGGAAGGATAGTACTGCGTAATTTAGGTTTTATTCCATCTAATATTAATGCATGCGCGTATTGGCAATCACTGCAAGGGTTCCCTCTGTCTAGAAAAAATGTTTGAATTTGAATTTGCTGAGATCCGTTGAATGCCTTCCTCCAAAAAGAAAATTTCCATCGCTGCTCATTAGAATTGCCAAACTGTAGTGAATTAAATGGTATTCGCATTTCAACAGTGTAAGATGAATCATATCGTTTAGCCCAGGTTTCATAATTACAATCGAATGCCCCATCAAATTGATCATCTCCTCTATTATTCGCAGGATCATTCTTTCTGACATCCAATTGAACTGCATATGCGTTACTCCCTAGAAAAACCATGTTTCGGGTATCGCCATAAACGTCCAAAGCGATGCCTATTAAATCATCATCCCATGCCTCATCTCTGCGTTGAAGATTTGCTCTAAAGCTTTTAGGGTCAAATTCCGCAATAAATCCGACAATTAACGCTTGATCTGTTCTGAAAATATACCCTTTTGTTAAAAAAGGACTAGGGGTATTTGTTCCTGGATTAACCTCGTACTTTAGCTCTAATTCGATAGCGTCTGAGTATTTTTTTGAACTTACAGAGCCGTCAAGAACATGGCCTCCAGGAAGATATGGTACAACTAAATCTTGAACAGTTTGACCTGGTAAATTGACTGCCAAAAATGAAAGGAAAAATGCTATTAAAATGAATTTTTTCAACATCAATGAATTCTATTATTCTAAAAATCTAAACAAAGATAGATGGCTTGTTGTTTAATTTTTAGATGGAAGTTAAATCAAAGACAGCACTAATTACCGGGGCCACATCAGGTATCGGATACGAGATGGCTAAAATTCTCCATTTAAAAGGTTACTCGTTATGGTTAACAGGTCGAAATCTCCAAGCTATTGAAGAATTAAAAAAAGAATTTCCTTCATGTAATACGCTCTCTGCCGATCTTTCTCAAGAGAAAGGGTTAAATGATTTCTGGTCATGGGTAGACACAACTCCAATTGATTTAATGGTCAATAATGCTGGTTATGGTGTCTGGAAAGAAGTTATTAATTCGGAAAAAGGCGAGTTGGAGAGTATGATAAAGCTCAATGTGGAAATACTTCTACATTTTTCTGCAGAGTTTGCAAAAAGAATGGTAAAAAGAGGAAGTGGTAAAATATTAAATGTTGCTTCTATTGCTGCTTTTTTCCCAGGTCCTCACTTAGCCGCTTACTATGCGAGTAAAGCGTTTGTTCTCTCCTTTTCCGAAGCACTTAACCATGAACTAAGAAAAACTAAGGTCACGGTAACCACGTTGTGTCCGGGCCCCACAAAATCCAAATTTTTTGAACGCGCAGGATTGAAAAAATCACCATTGATGGATGGACCATTGATTCCTCACATGAGTTCATACGAGGTTGCTTTAAAGGGAATTGAAGGTGCTTTAAAAGGAAAGAGGAGAGTAGTACCGGGAATACTGAATTATATATTTACTATGTCCCCTCTATTTGTCCCAATATTTCTTCAATTGCGGATCCTCAATTACATTCAGAGCTCAAGAAAGGTTGCTTAAGTGAGATGGTATCAATAAATAAACTGCATCTCTTAAGATACGGTTTAATTAATTTTTTTTAAAAATCACATCTGAGATAAAACACTGGGAATAAGCCTAGTTGGTATTCTTCTCTAACAGGATTTGTGAGGCCATCAATATATGTAAGTGTAAGAATATTCTTATGACCCGTAATATTAGAAATGTCTAAGCCAAATTCCCATGCTGTTTTGGGATGGTTCCATTTATATCCTAATTTTAAATCTAATCGCAGATATGCTCGATATTGCTGAAAATTATTTGTTGCATCGACAAAAACAATTTCACCTGTTCTTATCGATTCTGTTTTATCCACTTCTTCCCCAAACCATCGACCACCTACAGTTGTGAATTTACTTCCTAATGTGAATCGGTTATTCGCGCCAAGTTTAAATTCTTTTGCTCCAAGTATGTTAAGAGCATACCTGCCGTTGAATACAGTATTTCTTTGAATACCATCGGATCCTCGGTATTTTGCATCAAAGAGGCTTGCTGTAGTGAGAAAATAAAAACCTTTGGAGAAAAATCTCTCTGCGGTTAATTCAATACCATAATTTCTTGCAGTTCCCGAGTTCTCCAGAGTGTCAGGCCAAATTCTACCAAATCCCGATCCAGTATTAAGCATAGAAAAACTACTCGGTCGAACTTCTACAGGAATATCATAAAGATATTGGTAGTATGCTTCAATTTTTGTTCGAACAGGTGAGCCTGAATAATTGCGTTCCCATCCTCCAGCAAATTGCAGACTCTTCATCAAGCCAATTCTGTCTGTATTATGCTCTTGTGGATCATGGTTCACTGTAGTTAAGGCATAATAATATAGGTATGGCGCTTGGCCTTGTGCATGCAATCCCGTTCCCGCAAAGAATCGATCGTTATCATTTGCTTGATAGCTTAGGCCGAGACGAGGGGCGAGGGGCATAAAAGATTCATTATTAACTCCTGAATAAAGAGAAGTTGCTCCCGCTGTGAATGTTGTTTTTTCTGTGACTCTGGATTTATATGATATATATGGCTGAATGACAGGCCAAGAGGCTTGAGATGCCCATTGAACCCTCCAAGGGGGTAAAGTGCCAGTTAAGCCATCAAAATCGCGAATGGAGTCTTGATAATTCAAAAAATAGACATCAGCATTTACACCATATTGAATGGTTCCACGAGATCCTATTTTTTGGTTAAAAGCTATGTAAGCATGAAGTTTATTTTCTGTGAATGTATAGTTTAGCATAGTATCATTGGAGAGAATATTCCATCCAAAAGATCCGTCTGGCTGCTCTGTTACATTCCTACCTAATTTGGTATTTACAGCTCTTACTTGAGAGTGAGATGCTCCAATTCCAGCTTTTATGAATGATCTCTTGTTGATAGGTTTGGAATAACTTAATCCTCCAACTATCATATCACTTCCAAAATAAGAATCACGATCCGCATCCCCATAACTTTCAAATCCGCTTGTATCTATTTGATCGCTTATTAAAATATCTATGTTACTCTGTCCGAACATTGTCCAAAGTGCAAGCTTGCCTCCATTTTTCTGAGGAAAAGTTAGCCTAAATGCACCATCTTGATATTGTGGTAGCGCATTTGTTCCAAGTGGAATATTTAGTGATTCAAAAAGAGATAGAGTACTGTAGCGATAAACTCCTAAAAACGATGGAGCGAGACGACCTTTCTTTTTCCCAAGGGGCCCTTCAAGCATTAGCTCTGTTCCTAGAAGGCCTAATTGAGCACTTCCTTCAAATTTTTCATTATTACCATCTCTCATTTCTAAGTCAAATACTCCAGCTATGGCATTGCCATACTCTGCAGGCCAAGCTCCAGTAAAGAAATCAGAATTGGCGAGAAACTTATTGTTTAAAATAGTTACTGGACCACCTCCAGTTCCAGGAATACTAAAGTGATTTGGATTCGGTATATTAATTCCATCCATTCGATATAATACGCCAGCTGGGGTATTACCCCTTATGACTAGGTCATTTCTCTGGTCATCTGACCCTTGAACTCCTGCAAAGTTTGTTGCCATTCTTGCTGGTTCCCCTCGGCTTCCCGCATATAGGTTTGTTTCTTCAACAGAAAACTGCCTGGATGAGACTGTTGCCATCTCATTTTTCGCTTGTCCCGATTGCACGGCTATTACATCAACCGTACCAAGTTGAGTAGAAGATTCTACCAGTGGAATATTGACAACGACTTCTTTTGCTGAGTTGAGTTCTAAAGATCGACTCTGACCTTTGTAACCAAATAGGGACACTGAAATTGAACTTCTCCCGATAGGAATATTATTGATTTTAAAAGAGCCATCGTTAGCCGTGGATACCTCTTGTGAACCTATAATAACGCTAGCTCCCATCAATGGAAATTTAGAGTCAGCATCGACAACAGTACCTCTTACGGTTTGAGTAAGGGACTGAGAAAAGACTGAAGAGCTGAAAATCAGCACAATAAGGCTTAGGTAGAAGCGTTTCATCTTGATATTTGATTTGTTTAGGTTTTTAAAGGTATGAGATTATTGACTTTTTTAGTAAATCAATAAAATTGAGGAACAGATAAATCATGTGTTGAAAATATTCAATTTCAACACATCCATATCCCGAATTTCAAGGATATTTTTTTTGACGTATTGTTTTGTTGGCATCATTATTGGGTTTTCTGTTTCTTTGTAATGAAAAACGAAACTATGTGTAGACAAATACTGCTCTTTATCCTGACCATTATTTCTTTAAATGTGTTTGCACAAAATCAGGGTAGTTATACAATTAATGGATTTGTAAAAGACTTTGAAACAGGTGAAAAATTGATCAATGCTTATGTGTTTGATCAGGTGAGCAAAAAGGGCGTTACCACTAATTCTTATGGATTTTATTCGATTACGTTAGGACGGGATACAGCAGCGATTGAGGTTCAATATATAGGTTATGTACCTTCAGTTAGGGGAGTGACTTTAAATAGGAGGACAGCTACAGAATTAGATATCGAATTGACAGCTTCAAAGAATATTCTTGATGAGGTCACAGTAGTTGGAATAAGCGACATTCAAGAAACAACCCAGATGTCTTCAGTAAGCCTAAATATGAAAACTTTAAAAAATTTACCTGTTTTATTGGGTGAAACAGATCTTTTAAAAGTAATTCAATTGCTCCCTGGCGTGCAGAGCGGAACAGAAGGCACCTCGGGATTTTATGTTCGTGGAGGAGGGCCTGATCAAAATTTAATACTCATTGACGGAGTCCCAGTCTATAATGTTTCTCATTTGTTTGGCTTCTTTTCTGTCTTTAATACAGATGCCATAAATAATGTTCAACTTATTAAAGGAGGATTTCCTGCTGAATATGGTGGCAGACTTTCGTCAGTATTAGATGTCCGTTTAAAAGAAGGAAATATGAAGGAATGGCATGGCAGTGGTTCCATAGGGTTGATTTCGAGTAAGCTCACTTTGGAAGGCCCTTTATGGAAAGACAAGACGTCGGTATTGCTCTCAGGAAGAAGAACATACTTAGATGTTTTAGCTCAACCTTTGATTGCGAAAAATAGTCCAGATGGGTCAGCTGGGGGATATTACTTTTACGATTTAAATGCCAAGATTAATCATAAAATCAATAGAAAAAATCAGCTGTACCTTAGTTTCTACGACGGCTTTGATGAGGCATATATCCGTTCAAAAGATAATTATCAAGAGCCTGGACTGCGTTCCGAACAAGAATTTAATAGTTCTTTAAACTGGGGAAATCGAATTGCTACTTTGAGATGGAATTGGATTATATCGCCAAAGTTGTTTTCCAATGTTACATCTACTTATAGTCGATACAAATTCAACACGCGAATTAATAGTGTTTCTAGAGAAACTTACTTCACCAATTTTGGAGGAATAGAGGTAGTTACACAAAGAGATACGAATACATTTGGTATTGATTATCTCTCACAGATTGAGGATCGAGGAGTAAGATGGGATTTTGATTATGCTCCTAGTCCTAATCATGCCATAAAGTATGGTGTTTCTTTAACAAATCATGCATACAAGCCAGGTATTAGCTCTATTGCAATAACCTCCGGAAATATGGGTTTAGACACAACTTTCGGATCATTTCCACAAGATGCCTGGGATTATGTATTTTATTTTCAGGATGATTGGGAGGTGACAGACCGCTTGAAGGTGAACGCTGGAATTCATTTTAATGGATTCAGTGTTACTGGATCAGATACTGAGTCTGGGACAGACTATCAGAGTTTACAACCCAGGTTATCCGCAAGATATTTATTAGGGAATAACAATTCGATAAAATGGAGTTATGTTCAGATGGTTCAATACATGCATCTGCTTTCAAATCAAACTATTGGTTTGCCAACAGATTTATGGGTGCCCGTAACGCAGAATATAAAACCTCAAGAAGCATGGCAGACGGCCATTGGTTATGCCCATAACCTTGGTAAAGGTTGGGAGCTTACTTTAGAGGGGTATTACAAGGATATGCGAAACCTAATAGAATATAAAGAAGGGTCTTCGTTTCTTACCTCGGCTGAAGATTGGCAGCAAAAGGTTACCACAGGTCGCGGTTGGGCCTATGGTTTAGAATTTTTGTTAGAAAAGAAAACAGGGAAAACAACGGGTTGGATAGGCTATACGCTAGCAAAGAGCGATCGACAGTTTGCAGATATAAATGATGGAAATCCCTATCCATATACCTATGATCGAAGGCATGATGTCTCTCTTACTATTTCCCATAAGTTCAATGAAAATTGGAGTGGCGGATTGGTATGGGTATATGGAACAGGAAGGGCAACATCTGTTCCAACAAGAAAGTACACGAGCTTTCCTGATTTTTACAATACTTTTTTTGAAGGAAGCCCAACGATTGAGCAGACAAGTGGAAGAAATAACTTTCGAGAACCAGCATATCATCGATTGGACCTGGGTATGACTTATAATCGTCAAAAGAAATGGGGAGAGGTAAGCTGGCAATTTGGAGTTTACAATGCCTACAATCGCATAAATACATTCTTTATGGATTTTGGATCAGACAATAATGGGAATACAGTATTGAAAGGTTATGGATTATTCCCAATAATACCTTCTATTTCATATAGTTTTAAATTTTAAAAAATGAAGAATAACGTTTACTATTTTCTATTTGCATTTATATTTTTTTCATGTGAACGGATCATTCCTTTTTCTCCTGAGGATACAGATCCGAAAATCACTATTTATGCACTTACATCAGTTGAGGCTTATGGAACTGGTTTTGGATCTATGACTGATTCCGTCTATTCTCAACCGATTGATGCCGCATTATCTCAAAGTATTAGTATACTAGATCATTTAAATCCAATCCCCTTGAATTCAGCTGCTGTCTGGGTTGTGGACTTAAACACCTTACAGGTTGATACTTTGATTCCTACGAATACGGACCAAGGATTTTTTAGGTCTCCTAATATGCAAGTAAAAGAAGGGCATTCATATAATTTTCATGCCAAATACGGCACTTTAGATTCCATATTTGCAAGTTCTGTGGTGCCTGCTGTTCCAGAAAACATCATGATAACCCCAAAGGATACAAATTCAGGAGCTTCACAAAAACCAAATATCTCATTTGATATTGAAATCAATGATGACGGAGTTCCTGGTTATTACATGATCGAAGCTTACGAAAGGCCGGTCAATTCTATCTCTATACCTGAGAGTATGATGTGGATGGAATCAGATGATCCCTCTTTTGTGAGCACAGGTAGTCGTGGTTATGGAGGAAGTAGATTATACGTTTCGAATAATCTTTTCCTCGGAGAAAAACGAACATTTGATATTAGAGTCTCGGAAGGTTGGGATAATCCTGTTCCTTTCTCTATGCAGAAGGTATTTAAAATCGTGAAGATGGATAATGAGTATTACAATTATCTTTCCTCTTTTGATTTATACCAGGGCTCAGGAAATCCCTTTACTCAGCCTGTTACAGTTTATTCTAATATAACTAACGGCCTAGGACTCGTTTCAGGAACAAGCGCAATGTGGATTGCTCCTTGACCTTTGAATCTTCAGGATTTTTAGGCACATCGGTATTCGGACAAATGTAATCCGTTGTTTTGAGATCATTATTTTTTTTGATCGCTCCAAATCCTCCTTTGATGTCAACGATATTATGAATTCCTCTCTTTTTTAAAATGGAACTAAATATCATGGACCTGTATCCACCTGCGCAATGAATATATATAGGATCTCCTTCCGGTAAATCATGGAAGCGAGAATTAATGTCATCTAACGGAATATGACTCGAAGACATCATTCTTTCTGATCGGTATTCACCATCTTTTCTTACATCTAAAATCACTGAATTCCTATCTTTTGAGATTCGATTTGCAAATTCTTCAGCATCAATGCTCTCAACTGTGTCTGTCTGCTTGTTTGATTGTTTCCAGGCATTATAACCTCCTTCTAGAAAGCCTAAAACATTGTCATATCCAACTCGGGATAGTCGCCTTATAGTTTCTTCTTCTCGACTTTTTTCAGTTACGATGAGAATTTTTTGATCAATATCAGGGATTAAAACACCAACCCATGGTGCAAATTGTCCATCCAATCCAATATTTACAGATCCTGGGATATGTCCAGCGGCATATTCCTGAGGCTTTCTTGTGTCCAGAATAAGGGCATTTATTTCATTGGCCATTGCTTCAAATGCAAAGGGGTCAAAAGATTTATCAGCATTTTTGAAAACATCTTCCATTTGTGGAATGACTTTTTTGTTCATCGCAACATTCAATGGGAAATAAGCAGGGGGAGGAAGTAATCCATCTGTAACTTCTTTAATAAACTCCTCACGGCTCATATCTGATCTTAATGCATAATTATTGTCAAGCTGATCTTTAAGAGTTCCTACAGTTTCTTTGCTCAGGTTTTTGCCACAAGCAGAACCTGCGCCATGACCAGGATAAATGATCAATTCTGGAGGTAGAATCATTATTTTATTTCTTAAAGAGTCAAATAGCATTCCTGCAAGTTCTTCTTGGGTTATTGTTCCTGTCTTTTGAGCAAGGTCTGGCCTTCCTACATCGCCCAAAAACAGAGTATCTCCTGAAAACAAAGCTTCTTTTTTCCCTTCTGGAGAAATTAATAAGTAACAGGTTGACTCTAATGTATGCCCCGGGGTATGAATGACTTGTATTGATAGGTCCCCGATTTTTATTTTTTCTCGATCTTTTGCTACATGAACTTTAAATTCTGTTTCTGCTCCCGGTCCATATACAATAATTGCTCCTGTTTTTTCTGCTAAAGACACATGGCCGGAGACGAAATCTGCATGAAAGTGAGTCTCTAAAACATATTTAATTTTAACACCGAGGGATTTTGCTTTCTCAGTATATGGCTCAGATTCCCTAAGAGGATCTATTACTAGCGCTTCACCATTGCTATGAATAAAATAAGACCCTTGAGAAAGGCATCCTGTATAAATTTGGTGGATGTGAGAAGCAATGTCCATATACTTTTTGAAATAAAATTTACAGAATAAGATAATTCTTTATCAAAGGTATAAATCGAAACATTATATATTGAGAAACGTTTTTATCATAAAATGGATATTTCAGCTAGGGGCCTCTGAATAATTTTTTTAAATGGATTTAATGAAAAATAAAAAAATAAAAATCAAATTATTTTTTTGAT
>CAJWXO010000041.1 GCA_913049755.1 uncultured Cryomorphaceae bacterium | reverse complement strand
ACAAATAACACGAAAAACAATGTTATCCAACTTGAACAAGCATTGGTTACAGCTGAGTCCGTGGACATTGCAAAAGAAGTGATTGGTAAATTAATTTCTAAACGATCAGCGCAGCAAATACTTTCAAAAACTATCCAATGTTCAACATATGTTAAAAGTTCATATCAGGAAGGAGATGATTTATCCCTTCTTGAATTTTTAAGTTATTCAAGCTATAAAAGACCAGACGAATACCGAGATTTTATTGTTGCTATTGATGACCATTCGTCAGACGATAAAGATTTTAGTATTAATCTATACTTTGAAATTGAAATCGGAGGTGATGAAGTTATTCCCTCTCAAGGTGAGTTGAATATTGGTCAGCATTTTTATCAAGGATATGGTGATGGGAACATCGATTTATTTTCAAATACTATTAGTTTGCCCAAAATAATAGCCAATAAGATTCCTAGCCCATTAAGTTTTGATGCTTTTTTGAACTATAAATTCAAATTGAGATCTATCGCGGGTCAGCCTGGCAACTTCACTTATCACATTGAATTTGAATCAAAAAAACGAAATTTTATCAAAGGCATATTAAAGATTCAACAAGATGGCTGGATTTTGGAGGAGAGTATTCTGGAGCCCCACAAAACCTCTTTATTTGATTTAGACGGATTAAAGATTACCCAAAAGTATATTCAGTCAATATCTGGTGCATCATTAGTTAATGAAAGATATTTTGATTGGTATTTGAAATCGGATACGGGATCGATTAAAGTGATTCACAGTGATTTTATTTTGAATGAAAATTTGTCGAGAAAAAAATTAGGGTTAGCAATAAGGTCTTATGCTGAAAATGCTTATGATATTGATGATAGTGATTGGAGCAATTTGAGGAAAATACCTCTGGCTATTGCTGAAAAAGAATTTGTATCTAAACAAGATAGTCTCATTTTATATTTCGACAGTGATCAATACGTCGATAGTGTAGATGCTTTTGTAAACAAACTACATTGGTATGAACCGCTTTTCTCTGGAATTTCTTTTCGCTCCCGAAAAAAGGGTTATCGGTTTTACCTCGATCCTCTGATTAACCAATTTAATCCAGCAGGGATTGGAGGATGGCGTCAACAGGTAGGATCCGAATTTAGGCGCATTTTTAAAAATGATAAACGTTTGACATTCTCGGGTTATGCAAATTATGGATATGCTAATCAGGACTTACGGGGTGAGCTATCTGTTAATTATCTATATAACCCAAAGTCATTTAAAGAGTTAGAGTTAGCTGTAGGAGATGATTATATGATGATAAATACATATGAATCTATATTGGGAACTTTTGCTAGGCGAAATTTTGCTAGAAGACAATTTATAAACTTAATGCATCGCTTTGAGCTCATAAATGGTCTGTTTGTTCGATTGACTTATGATTATTCAAAAAGAAGTTCGATATCTAATTTGACTTTGAATTCTAGTTGGGATGATCTGCTTGGTGAGATTAATCCTCCCCAATATTTTCCTGATTACACGGTCTCCATTGCTGGAATAGAAATTCAATACCGTCACAGGCAACGCTACATCATGAAAAAAAATAGGAAACTACTTCTTGGAAGCAAATATCCCACTATAGCATTGGAGTATCGCAAGGGGATCCCGAAATGGCTGGGGTCTGATGTAAATTATAATTTGTTGCGAGTAAACGCTTTTGATCATATTCAATGGCCACGACTTGGCTATTCGAATTGGTCTGTTGGTGCTGGAAGTTTTCTGGGTTCGAATTTAGATAGTATTCGTTTTATTGAGCACAAGTTTTTCAGAGGGTCTGATCAGTATTTATTTTCGAATCCAATAAATAGTTTTCAGGCTTTAGATAGCACCTATCATACTGCTCGTTCTTATATTGAATTATACGGCATTCATCATTTCCAAGGCGCTCTTTTCCAACAAATACCTTTACTAAATATTCTCAATTTTGAGATAGCAGTGGGAGGTTCTGCTCTTTATATTCCGTCATTAAATAAAACTCAAATTGAAACTTTCTTTGGGCTGGAGAAGCCCTTTAAATTTTTTGATGGAATGCTTAGATATGGATTCTATTATGTTATGACTCCAGGATCACCTATTCCTGTAGGTTTTCGTATCAAAATAGGGATAGACGGTTATAATCGATACAGTGGTAAATGGGGTTATTAATATTTCACTTATAATCTGGTTTTTTGTCAATTTGATTCTTTATTTTTGATGAATATCTGAAGCATTTATCTATCTAATTAAAATTTGAGAATACTCATATGAAGTTCATCCATATTGCTAAAATTTCAATCACTTTATTGTTATTGAATATTCCCGAAATTCAAGCTCAAAATCTTTTCACCATTGGAGACAAGGATGTTACCACTGATGAGTTCTTATATGTTTATGGAAAGAATAAAGATATTGGCAATCAAATTGACCCTAAAACAGCTGCGGAATATTTAGAATTATATGTTCGCTTTAAGAGAAAGGTTATTCAGGCTGAAGTTGAAGGTCGCGATACTTTGGAATCATTTAAAAATGAATTCAATAATTATTATCGCCAATTATTGAAGCCCTACCTGACAGATAAGGAAATTGATGATCAAATAATCACAGAGGCTTACGATCGTTTAAAATCAGATATTCGTGCTTCACATATTATGTTGGACCTTCCAAAAGACCCATCATCTGCTGATACATTAAAGGTTTTCAAGAATATAATGAGTTTAAAAAGCCGTGTTGAAAATGGCGAAAATTTTGAAGATGTCGCACGTATTAATTCAACAGATACTTACAGCGCAAAAAACGGGGGTGATTTGGGTTATTTTACAGTATTTAATATGGTATATCCCTTTGAAAATGCCTGTTATAAGGGAACTTTGGGTCAATTAGTAGGTCCGATTCGTACAGATTATGGCTATCATATATTAAAAGTTACAGACAAAAGAGATTCTAGGTACAGAATGTCTGCGGCACACATACTTCTTTTAGATTCCAAAGATCAGCCTAAAGAAACTGCTGAGACAAAAATTAATGAAATTTATAATCGCTTGTTGGCAGGGGAGTCATTTAATATGTTGGCTAGAAAGTACTCTGAAGATCAATCTAGTGTTTCTAAAGGTGGTGAATTGCCTGATTTTGGATTGAATAAAATGTTACCAGAGTTTGAAGATGCTGTATATGAAATAAATAATGATGGGGATTACTCAAAGCCATTCAAAACAAAACTAGGTTGGCATATCGTCAAGAGGCTTAAAAAATATCAAGTGCCAGAATTTGAAAGAGTAAAGGCAGATATCACCTCGAAAATAAGGCGAGATGAACGTTCCAGTGTATCTCGAAAAGCATTTATTTCTAGGCTAAAACAGCGTTATGATTTAAAAGTCAATAATGCCTCTCTAGAGGTTGTTGTAAAAGCCATTAGAAAAGGCAAGAAAGTCTCAAAATATAAAAAGACAATTTTTTCGTTTGAAGGTTTAAGTGGTTTAATGAAATTTAATCAGTCAGATTTTGCCAAAATATTTAAAAAACGTTTGAGCCGTGTTCCTGATGTTTCTGAGTATTTAGTTCTTGAATCTGCTATTGATAATGCTCTAATGAAAGAGGCAGAGCTAAGACTTCCAAAGGAAAATAATGAGTTTAAATTCCTGGCTCAAGAATACCGAGAGGGCATTTTAGTTTTTGATTTAACTCGTGAAAAAGTCTGGGATGCAGCATCAAAGGATAGCGCCACAATTATGGACTTTTTCATTGAGAATAAGAATAATTATAAATGGAAGGCAAGACGCTCAGGGTCAGTTTTTAATACTTCTAATCCTCGGATCGCTAAAAGGGCAGAGGCGATGCTGAAAAGAGGAATTCCCGGGGAGAAGGTTTTAAGTGTTTTAAACTCAAAGGATCCTTTGGCAATTTCAGCACAGGACTTTGAAAAGTTAGAAATGGGAACAAATACTTCGAGCATAAATCAAGAGAGATTTCTCGGTGTAAATGATTTGGAATTAGTTTCAGGAGTGAAATTAATAGAGCACTCTGATGGATTTACTCTGGTTCATGTTATTGAGAGAATAGAACCTGGTCTAAAAATATTATCTGACTGCAGGGGTCAAGTGATTGCTGATTTACAAGATTTTCTTGAAAATGAATGGGATGAGCAATTGTTGAGTTCATTCCCTTTGATTTGGAATGAAAATGAATGGAAACGAATTCAATCTCAATTGTAATTAAAGGATATTATAGGAATGTTTATTTATAGTTCACAATGAAAAACGTTGAAATTATAGGAACTGGTTCATATGTTCCTCCGCATATTCGTTCAAATGAATTTTTTGAAAAAGTTGGATCTTCTGATCAATGGATTAAAGAGAAACTTGGGATTCATGAGCGCAGAATAGCTTTAGATGAAACGACAAGTGATTTGGCATCAAAAGCCGCGCTTGAGGCAATAAGCGATGCTAATTTAAGTCCAAACGATATTGATTTAATTGTCGTTGCCACTGCGACTCCGGATCGACAAGCTCCTTCATGTGCGTGTTTTGTTCAAAAAAAAATTAATGCTATAAATGCAGTTGCTTTTGATATTTCTGCTGTTTGTTCTGGAGCCTTGTACGCAGTTTGTACAGCCATGCAATTTGTCAAAACAGGGGTTTATAAGAATGTTTTAGTTATCGGTGCTGACACCTTTTCTACGATAACGGATTGGAGCCGAAGAGACTCAGTCTTTTTTGGAGATGGTGCTGGAGCGATAATTCTTTCCGGAACAATTGAGGACAAGGGATTCATCGATTTTTCTATGCATACAGATTCTGTGGGGTTAGATCATTTCACAATACCTGGAGGTGGGGCCGAACAGCCTTCATCACTTCAAACTATTGACTCAGG
Organism: uncultured Cryomorphaceae bacterium; assembly: GCA_913049755.1. Next base: position 4,372 of record CAJWXO010000041.1, on the reverse strand, counting down.
TAGCCATTTTTGGCGGATGGATGGACAGGAAATATATAAAACTGCGATTGATGTATTACCGAAAAGCATCAATAAATTATTAGAAAAAAATAAATTAACTATCGAGGACATTCATTGCCTTTTGCCTCACCAACCTAGTATAAGAATCTTGAAAGATATTGCGGCTGCAATTGGAATGCCCTTTGAGCGGGTTAAAACCAATATGGATAGGTATGCGAATACATCTGGGGGCACTATACCCATTGTTTTGGATGAGGTCCGAAAGGGAGAGGGGTTCAAATCTGGTGAAATAGTATTGATGGCATCTATTGGCGCTGGTATGACATGGGCAACCGCTCTTTATAAATGGTAATATTATGATTTTAACAAATAAAACATTCTTAATAACAGGAATAGCAGATGAACACTCCTTAGCTATGTATGTTGCAAAAGCAATTATTGCAGAGGGTGGAAAAGTCATATGCACAGGTTTAGGGGTTAGTCCATTTCATCAAAACTTATCTGAAAGGGCCAAAGGATATTTGAACAAGACGTTCGCTGATTTTAAGGATTCAATAAAGACCCATTTGGGCTCTAAAGCCTCTGTAGAAATACTCGATGTAACATTAGATGAGAATTTGAAATATTTTGCAAAAAACTTATTGAAGAATAAAATCAGTATTGATGGCGTTTTACATGCTGTAGCTATGGATAAAACAATTAGAAATAAAAAAGTAAAACCTCTTCTTGAGGTCTCTTTTGACGAGTTTTGTGGTACTATGGATGTTTCAGCATTTTCTTTGATACGACTCACTAATAGTCTGTTTAAATCTCAAGTTTTAAATACGGGTGCATCAATATGTGCACTGAGCTATATCGCTGCTGAAAAGGTCACATTTCATCCTTACAGGAATATGAGTATCGCTAAAGCCGCCTTAGAAAGGATTGTCATTGAATTGGCTGACGAAATGGGCAGACACAACGGAACTCGTGTGAATGCAATTCGATTTTCAACATATTTAGGTAGTAAAGCAGGGGCTGCTACTTTGACAGAAGAAGATGTTTCCACATCAGATAGAATAAGTCCTTTGGGTAATGCTACTCCGATAGATTTAGCAAACGAAGTGGTACACTTATTTCGTCCTGATAGCAGGATTACTGGCGAGATAAGACATGTGGACGGTGGCTACCACATAATGGGGTAGAGAAAATTTTTTAAAGACTGTATCTGTCAAAGAATTCCCAAAGAATTAATCCAGTATTATCAACAGGATTGGACGAGTTTGGCCTATCTGGCATATTCCATACATGCCCCCCTTCTAAGATTTTGTAATGCTCAACAGCAACATCATTGTCGCCTTGTAAATACCGATAGTGCTGAGTAGTTATTCCAGAAGGACTGGTTTCACTCGAAACGAGAGGGATTGAATCGGTGTTATTAAAATTTACCCAAAAATCTACCTGGGATTGAACTGAAGTATAGAAGGAATTTCCTGCGTATGGCAGAACCCCATCATATGTGCCATGAACGATAATTGTTGATACCGGGCGTGAAGGGCTCTCAAAATCTAACATTGTCCCTGATACAGATCCTTCTGCTGCAAATCGATCGCTTTTTTTCATACCTAATCCCATGGCCATCATTCCTCCATTTGAGTAGCCACAGGCATAAATTTTTGACGAGTCAATTTTAAATTCCATAGAGAGACTGTCGATAAGAGCTTCTATAAAACCAATATCATTTAGGTCACATTTATTATCTCCGCCTAGTTCAGATGGATTCCACGCTAGTCCTCCATCGCAATATCCAGCTTGGGGATAAACCAGAAAGAAAGGGTTGCTTTCGACGCTTGCAATGGAACGCATATCTGCTGAAAGCAAATATTCATATGCATCATCATCAAATCCGTGAAAATTGAAAACTACAGGCAGCGGATCTGTGCCATTGTAACCAGGGGGGATATATAGTTGATATTCTCTAGAACCTCCCTCATGTATTATGCTCGATGGGCGAATACCGTCAATTGGGGAACGATCATTATTATTCGAATTGTCTTTAGAACAAGAAGCTAATGCGAGCGTGATAAGGATAAAGAATATTTTTCTCATTGTTGGAATTTATCAAAAATAATAACAAAGACCAAAACTTATACAAAACTTGATTGTGCAGAGTCGAATTTATGAGTATTATCAGATTCGGATTTATCTAATTTGTTATTTATGGATAGAGCCCATAAAATAACTTCCATTGAGAATGACTGATCTTTTTTACTTAAATGTGATGCATATTTTTTAACAATTGCAACCAATGGTTTTATGCTTTCTAAACTCTTAAAAAACTCATTATCCTTATCATTATAGTTCAATTCTATGAAGTCACTATCGAACCAATTAATTAAGTCTGTGTAAGGAGTTTTTGATCCGTCTTTTTCTAATTTAGGAATTCGAGGAAATATTTTTTCAAATTCTGTCATCACGGATTTGTCTATTAGCAATTTAGCTACTTCATCTGCACCCTCTTGCTCTCCTTCATATACTAATTCAATTTTTCCAGTTATTGATGGAATAATTGATACGAAATCAATTAATCGAACAGTAGTTTCTTTTGATTTTGTTTCAATCAGTCTTAATTTGGCAGCAGCCATTAAGTTTTCCATTGCACTTATTGTTAATCGTGCACTGACTCCACTTTTTGCATCTACATACTCACTTTCGCGAGCTTCAAAAGAAATTCCTTCTAGAAGATCCTTAGCTAAATCTGGAATAGATATTAGGGATTTATCTGTTTCTGTCACTTTTGCTTCTTGTTCCGTAATTTGTCGAGCAATAGCAATTGATTTTGGGTAGTGAGTGAAAATCTGAGATCCGATTCTATCCTTTAATGGAGTAACAATACTTCCTCTATTTGTATAATCTTCTGGATTTGCTGTAAAAAGAAACTGAATATCTAGTGGCATTCTTAACTGAAATCCGCGAATTTGTATGTCACCTTCTTGCAGAATATTAAATAAGGAAACTTGAATTCGCGCTTGTAAATCTGGGAGCTCGTTCAAAACGAATATAGACCGATTTGCTCGAGGGATCATTCCATAATGTAAAACACGTTCATCAGAATAGGCAAGCTTCATCGTGGCTGCTTTAATAGGATCTATATCACCTATTAAATCTGAAACATTAACATCGGGAGTTGCTAGTTTTTCGAAGTAGCGATCTGATCTGTGAATCCATGTTATGGGTGTATCATCACCATGCTCAGCAATTAAGTCTCTTGAATATTTAGATATTGGTTGAAAAGGACTGTCATTTATCTCTGAACCTTTTACTATCGGCATATACTCATCAAGAAGGCCGATCATACTCCTTGCGATTTTAGTTTTTGCTTGACCTCGTAATCCTAGTAAGTTGATATGGTGCCCTGCAATAATAGCTTTTTTCAATTGGGGGACAACACTGTTTTCATATCCTATAAGACCTTCAAAAACAGGTTTATTAGACTTAATGCGTGTGATTAAGTTATCTTGAATTTCCTGATTAATGGATCTATCAATAAATCCTGTTTTTTTCAGTTCTTTAAATGTGGTTTCTTTTTTCATATTCGTTTAATTCTATTTTTTTCGTAATCTTCAAAAATCATTTGTCCTAATCCTGAAAGTCCTGTTAAGAAAGCTTTTCCTTTATTCTGTGCTGTAAATAAATCAACAAATTGACGTAAATATGGATCTTGTGCAATCATGAAGGTTGTGATTGGAATTTTTAGTTTTCTGGCTTCATCAGCTTTATTAAGGCATTTGGAAACGATCATCTCATCTAATCCATTGCTATTTTTATAAGACTCCCCTGAAGGCAGTGTGATACAACTAGGTTTCCCGTCGGTGATCATGAAAATCTGTTTGTTGGTATTTCGTTTTCTACGAAGGATATCCATAGCTAATTCTAATCCTGCCACTGTATTTGTATGATAAGGTCCGACTTTTAAGTAGGGTAGGTCTTTTATTTTAATCGGCCATGCTTCATTTCCGAATACTATGATATCAATAGAGTCTTTTGGGTATTTTCTTCTAATTAGCTCTACTAAGGCCATTGCAACCTTTTTCGCTGGAGTTATTCTGTCTTCACCATAAAGAATCATAGAGTGACTGATATCAATCATTAAGACAGTACTCATCTGTGCTTTGTGTTTTGTCTCTTCAACAATTAGATCATTTTCTGTAATCTGAAAATCTGATAATCCATTATTTATTTGAGCTTTTTTGACACTTTCTGTCATATTTATAGATGATAAATCATCACCATATCTAAATTCTCTGACCTCTCCATCTTTTTCATCACCTAATCCTGATTTGGTTGTTTGGTGATCTCCTAAACCGCTTTTTTTAAGTTTTCCAAAAATTTG
>CAJWXO010000040.1 GCA_913049755.1 uncultured Cryomorphaceae bacterium | reverse complement strand
CCGAGAAGAAGCTGGTTTTTATGAATATATGGGAGACGGTAGGTTCTTTAATACCAATGACTCTTCATTAGCTCCAAGCTGGTATAGCGAACATAATAATCATAAAAGCCATACTTATGGCCTAGATTATGAATCTAAAGATATATCTATTCAATTAGGAAAGGTATCAAGTTCATTAAAATATGGTTTAGACTTTAGACGAGATGATATCATTAGTAATATTTTAGGAATAGACTTAGTAAATACAATAATAGCAGATCAAAGAGCATTTTATTTAAAAGGGGATTTACGAAATAATGGAGGAATTTTTACCCAATTTAATCTTGGGAATTTGAATACCGGGTTTCGTATCAATTATAATGATAACTATGGTATCGATTGGCTTCCTAATATTGATTATACTCTTTCATTTAATGATTACAGCTCAATTAAAGGAAGTGTAAATAGAAGTTTCAGACTACCTACGTTTACAGACTTATACTATACTCTGGGAGGGGCTCAAGGTTCGATAAATCTAAAACCCGAATATGCTTGGAATAGTGAATTATCTTTTTCGCAATCATTTGATAAGAATCAAAGTGTTTTGCCTTCGAAAATTTCCATTACTGCTTACAATAGGTACGGTGAGAATTTGATTGACTGGATTTACCGAACTGTTGGAAGTGAACAACTATTACAAGCCGATAATTTAACCCAGGTAAGTATATATGGTATTGAGATAAAAGCTTTGGGTGATTTAAATAAAAAATTATTTTACTCTTTAAACGGGCAATTTGCTTCTCACCAAACAGGTTCAATAGATGGTCGATCAATTTATGTTTTAGATTATTTGGCAAATAGGCTTCAGGCAGAATTAAACAGTTCGGTTTTTAATGGTTTTCAATTTGGACTCGTTGGAACAAGACAAGAGCGAGCTGGAAGTTTCATTTCCCCTTCCGGAGAAGAAATAAAATACCCTGCATTTGCAACTTTAGACCTGAGATTATCATATGATCACGATGGATTATTTATATACCTAGATGGTTTAAATCTATTTGATGAAGAAATTTATGATAGAGGTAATGTTCCATTAGCTGGACGCTGGTTGAAGCTCGGATTACGCTTTCACTGGTGATCTCAAATTTAATATTCTTTCAGAATGTATTGTCACAAACTTTCATTGGTGATAATAAAATTGAGGGCAATGATTTTATTTTTTGGATGGCCATTTTATCAACTTTTTTTTTAGCGTTTTATCTTCAAAAAAAAAATGTCAGAAAAAAAATTTGGACAAGTATTTTTCAACAAATAACAAAATTAGATAAAGAGCCCAAGTATTTATGGTTAATTCATCTTCTCTTTTTTACGGTTTCCATTGGAGTTTATACAAGTTTTTATGGCAGTTTTAAAACTCCGGGAACAATTACAAAAATTAATATTCCTTCTTCTTGGATGTATATTTCTCTTACCATTATAACCACCGCAATACAGTATGTTTTTCAACTGATCAGTGGGAAGATTTGGGATTCCCAAGAGCTTCATAATGAATGTTGGAGAATACGCTTTAAATATCTTTCCGCGATATTAATGATGCTACCTCTTTTGATTTGGTTATTAGTCTGGGGACAAAATGATCCGGTTTTTTTGGGCAAGTTTTTTAATACTATTTCTTTGATTTATACGATGTTATACCTCTTTGGGATAATAATTTCTGGGGTAAATTATATTAAGAAAAGCATTACTCCCTGGTACTTAGGCTTTTCGTACCTTTGTGCGTTAGAAATGAGCCCTATTTTTTGGACATTATTTTAACTAGCATATGAAAGTTAAAAACATTTTAGTCTCACAGCCTGAACCTCAAGTTGCGAACAGCCCTTACGGAGTTATTGCTGAGAAGCATAAAGTCAAAATAGACTTTCAACCATTTATAGAGGTTGTGGGAATCCCTGGCAAAGAGTTTAGAAAGGATAAAATCGCATTGGCAAATTTCAAATCGTTTATATTCACGAGTAGAGTAGCTATTGATCACTTTTTTCGAATGTGCGAGGAAATGAGAGTTCCTATAAATCCTGAATGGAAATATTTTTGCCCTTCAGAAGCCGTAGCATTCTATCTTCAAAAGTTTGTTCCATACCGTAAAAGAAAAATTTATCCAGGAAAAGGATCTTTAAAGGATTTAATGCCGATACTAAAGAAGCAGCGAGGTGAGCATTTCATGCTACCGACATCAGATATCTTAAATCCAGACATTCCCGATCTATTAGAAAAATCTAATATAAAATGGACCCGTGCGACTATGTACAAAACGGTAATTAGCGATTTAAGTCATTTAAGCGAAGTCAAATATGATATCTTGGTATTTTTCAGCCCTGAAGGAATTCGGTCTCTTTTGAAAAACTTTCCTGACTTCAAGCAGGGGGAAACCTGTATAGCCGGTTTCGGCAGCACTACAAAAGCCGCTATTGAAGAAAATGATTTGCGTCTAGATATTGCTGTTCCTACCGCAAAATTTACATCAATGACTCAAGCTCTTGAATCATATATTGAGGTAACCAATAAGACTAAGTGATCGACAAGTGTTTCCCTAAAAAAGAACGGTTAAGATCAAGAAAGCAAATTCAAACTCTTTTTGCAAAAGCAAAGAGATTTCACATTCCCCCTGTACAAATATTGTATCATGCTCCAGGAATAGAGTTAGAAAGAGGTGTCCAAATACTCGTAGGCGCACCAAAAAAAAGATTTAAAAAAGCCGTTGACAGAAATAGGGTCAAACGTTTACTGCGTGAAGCATATAGGCTAGAACGACAGGATTTTGGCAATCGGGAAATCTGCTTACATGTAGCTTTTTTATATACCAGTGAAAAAATATTGTCTCTAGAATTTCTGAGAAATATTGTTAAGAAAGCCCTAAATAAGATTGATCAAGAAACGAAATCTTCTGAGTCTTGAATTACCCAAAGCCAGCCCAAAACCCAGGTTGTAATTCCTAATGATCTTTCCAGATAGCTTTCTGTTAACAATAAGCATCCAAAAAAAAAGAGCCAGGTAATTCCTTTCTTGCGAATCCATATACTTGACTTTAAGAAATTTTGTCTAAACCCAATAATTATAGCAACAGTTATCCATAATAAGCCTAAAAGGCCATAAGTAGATAAATATTGCAAAAACTGATTATGCACATTCAGTCCACGTTTAAGACCAAAACGATAGTCAATTTTATCATATTCGGACATTAATTCTTCTTGGATTTTCACTGGCCCTACCCCTCTCAATATATTATCGGACCAAACTTGAATTGCCGCTTGACCTTGAACTATTCTAGTATCAAAAGACCCAGTTGCCCAGAATGGAGAAATTGGTTTAAAAACATGCCCCATATCTCTACCCTTCGAATATTTTTGAGAAAGTAAAAATGTTCCAAATATTAAAACTAGAATAAAATAGTATCTAGGGTTAATGTTTTTAATTCTTCCCATCATTAATGGAATACTGGCAAATAAAATAGCGAGTATTCCTATTTTTGATCCCATTAGTCCAATTGTAATTATGCAGATTAAAAGAAAAGAAAATCGGTATTTTAATTTTAACCGCAAATCAAAAACCGAAATAATTCCTAGCCCCAGATAAGAAATTAGGTACACGTGCTGATGTAATGATCCAGCGAAATTTCGATAAAAAATCATAGATAAATCTCCAGTTTTAACAAAAGAAATGATTGCAGTAATCATTAAATAAATACAAATAATTATTCCTCCAATTGGGAGAGCCATTCGAATAGACCTCCAATGACCATATACTGCAACAGGAATCAGGACAAACGGAAGCAGTCTATATAGATATTTTATATCTACTGAAAATGTCCAAATGCTTCCAAAAATAGCCAGACCATATAAAAGCCAGGGGAGCGAAGAATATCTCCATATTGATCTGAACGGTGGAAATGATAAACAACTCATTAAAAAAGCTAATCCTAAAAACATTCCAGCGCCAAAATCCCAAAAAGGAAGAATTATAATCCATATGGAAATTATCAATCCTTGATATTTATCAATTCCCTTCATAGTTTAGAATTGGATTCTTTTTATCCTCGGTGAAATTCGTGTTAAAGCCTCATAGGGAGAAGTACCACATGCCTCCGCAAAATCTTTCACTAGAATATCCTTGCCAAAAACCTCAACTTCATCACCCACAATTATATCAGAATCTGATATATCAATCATTGTCATATCCATACACACTCGACCAATAACAGGGAAGAGTTTTCCATTAAATGATACTTTTCCAACCCCATTACTCAAAACCCTAGGGAATCCATCTGCATAACCAATTGGTATCGTTGCAATTTTCCTATCGCCATCGGAAATATAGTCTCTACCATAAGAGACACTATCCCCTCGACTAATCTTATGAATATGCGACACTTTAGAGCGCAAATAGGCAACCGGTAAAAGATTAAGCTTCGAATCAATAACTGGATTATATCCGAATAAACCTATCCCAAGACGAACCATATCGCATCTAAGGCTAGGGTGTCTATCTGTTGCCGCGGTATTAGAAATATGGCGAATGCAAGAATAGCCGAGACCCTTTTCAATTTTATCACAAAAAGAATTGAATATTTTTCCTTGATTTTTTGTGAACGAATCCTCTTTAGGAGATTCCGCAGATGATAAATGACTCATTAAAGATATTACCTTAACCCTTGGTGACTTATTCAACTGCTTTATCAATAAATCAGCATCTGAAATCTGAAATCCCAAACGACTCATTCCGGTATCAATTTTTATATGAATTCTTCCCTGAAGAATGGAGTTATTGTTCTCTGTCAGTACATGAATATACTTTTTTAGAGATTCCCAACTGTAAATTTGAGGTTCTAAATTCTGAGCTAACATTTTATCAAAGCTCTTCCCCCCTGGATTCATAACCATTATTGGAGAAGTGATTCCTGCCAAACGTAATTCTTCCCCCTCATTTGCATATGCAACTCCAAAGTAATTCACATTATTTTTCTCAAGTAAGTCTGCTATGATTATAGCTCCCAATCCATATGCATTAGCCTTTATCATTACCATTATTTTATGTTCTGTTGGCAAGACATTCCTATAAGTAGATAGGTTCTCTGCGAAAGCGGCTAAATCCAGATAAAATGTTGTTTCGCTATTACTTTCAGAAAGAAGAGTCATTAGATGGTTTTTTCTGTATTTGCTTAAAAATAGATCTTGAAACAGGTTCATATGCGGCTTGTCCGCCAACATAGATAGTATCGTCATCAGAATCTAATCGGTGCGAAAAATTCGCTAATTCACCGGTCTGAACACATATTGCATGAACTTTAGTCACAAATTCAGCAATTGCCATTAATTGAGGCATTGGACCAAATGGCTTTCCTGAAAAATCCATATCTAGACCTGCTAAAATTACTCTTGTGCCATTATTTGCTAGCTTATTGCAAACTTCGATTATCCCAGTATCAAAAAACTGGGCCTCATCTACTCCAATCACCTGGAAATCTGATGCTAAACGATAAAGTTCTTCCGAATCATTTACCGGATAACATTTAATTGCTGACTTAGAGTGCGTAACTATCTCATCTTCAGAATATCTATTATCAATAATTGGCTTAAAAATTTGCACTTTGAGCTTAGCAATTTGTGCCCGTTTTATTCTTCTAATTAATTCTTCTGTCTTACCGGAAAACATCGAGCCTGTGACAACTTCAATCCAACCTGATTTTTGAATGGGTATTTCTGTATACTCTTGGAACATTTTGTAATTTTCAGTGCCGTACAAATCTAACTCAACGGCTTAAAATTCTTGGCTTATGTCTCTAAATGAATCTATAGAATCACTTCGCAAAGCTCTTCATCAAGAAATTCCTGAAGAAAAAGAAATTATGGCCTTATATGAACTTGTTAAATTAGCCCACTTGAGAGTTTTAAATGCAACAATTGAAAAAATAAAATTTGATGCTGAAGAAAAATTTGATGCTGAAATTAAAAAACAAACTAAAACACTCGATGATAAAATTGATCATAAAGGAGTTTCCGAGGCCCTTTTATCAAATAACACTCAAAGCCAAGATGCTACTTACAACCATGAATCAATTAATAAATCTTTAAACAATAAATACGCTCAACTTAAAGTCGGGTTAAATGATCGCATGGCTTATGTTAATGCTCTATTTAATGGTTCTAATGATGATTTTGAAATGGTTATTTCTACTCTTTCAACGATGGAATCAAAAGAAGAATGTCAATTATTTATTAGAGATACTATTCGACCAGATTATAATTGGGAGGGTAAAGAAGAAACTATAGATAGGTTTTTAGAATTTATATATGCCCGATTTGAATAGAATGGGAAAACTGATAATTGTGCCAACTCCGATAGGAAACCTCAGCGATATAACAGATCGCGCAAAAGAATATATAACTCAGGCGCGAATTGTTTTGGCTGAAGATACACGAACAACCGGAAAGCTTTTTAATTTATTAGGAATTAAGGCTCAATTAGCCGCATTTCATATGCATAATGAACACTCAAAAGTAAATCGAGTGGTTCAAGAAATCCAAATAAATGATAGTAATACAGTTCTTGTTTGTGACGCAGGAACTCCTGGAATTAGTGATCCAGGGTTTCTGCTCGTTAGAGAGTGCATTAAGGCTAAAGTTACAGTTGAGGCCTTGCCTGGGCCCACTGCCTTAATTCCTGGGCTAGTGGCAAGCGGGTTCCCCAGCGATCGATTTATTTTTGAAGGCTTTTTGCCATTAAAAAAGGGCCGAAAATCACGGATAAGTGAATGGCTAAACGAAAAACGAACTATTGTTTTCTATGAATCTCCACATCGCTTGCTGCGATGTCTCAAAGAGATGCAGAGCATATTGGGAGAAAGTCGAAATATCTGTATTGCTCGAGAGATCAGTAAACTACATGAAACCTATCATCGAGGAACGATTGATGAGATGTTAATTTATTTTTCCGAAAATGAGGCACGTGGAGAAATTGTTATTATTCTTTCAGGGAAAAATGAAAAGATCTGAAATACTAATCCTACCATGGATACCTTTACTGCTATATGTACTCAGATATTGAAAATGTTCGTAAATGGGGATCTTGGAATATTTCAAATTCAAAGCCCCTCATAATTGCCGGACCCTGTTCTGCAGAGTCAGAACAACAGGTTTTTAATACTGCAAAAAAATTAAAAGCCACCGGGAAAGTTAATATTTTTAGATCAGGGATTTGGAAACCAAGAACCAGGCCGGGGCAATTTGAAGGGATTGGCCATCGTGCTCTAGAATGGCTTCAAAATATGCGTGAAGAAGTAGGTCTCCCTTTCGTAGTTGAGGTTGCAAATGCCAGTCACGTAGAACATGCTTTAACTGCCTCAGCAGATGCCTTATGGATAGGTGCTCGAACTACTGTAAATCCTTTTTATGTTCAGGAAATCGCTGAGTCTCTGAAGGGAACAGAGATCCCTTTGCTAGTAAAAAACCCTATTCATTCAGACCTAGGACTATGGATTGGAGCATTTGAAAGATTTGATAAAAGTGGAATAAAAAATCTTGCAGCCGTACATAGAGGCTTTTATGCTAGTAATTCAGCACCATACCGAAACGATCCCAAATGGGAGATTAGCTTTGACCTTAGAAGACTAGCCCCTGAAATTCCCATAATTTGTGATCCAAGCCATATAGCTGGAAATAGTGCATTAGTTGAACAAATTGCCCAAGTGGCCATGGATATACAAATGGACGGTCTAATGATTGAAGTTCACCCTAATCCAAATCAAGCCCTGAGTGATGCAGATCAGCAAATAACACCCAAACAACTTGAATCATTATTGGAAGGCTTGGCAACAAAATCTAAACATGTAACTCCTTTAGAACTACAAAAGCTTATTTCAGAACAAAGAAAAATACTTGATACCCTTGATTCACGAATTGTTGAATTATTAGAAAAAAGAATGAAAATTGTTGATGAACTTGGTCATATTAAAGCAAATAGTAAAGCTGGAATATTTCAAATGGAGCGATGGTTTGATTTGCTAAAGCAGCGGGGAGACCAAGCAAGAGAATTGGGTTTAAATGAAGACTTCATAAATGACTTATTCCAAATAATTCATAAGTATTCGGTTGAACATCAAACTGGGATTTACCAGGGTTTACGTGGTGACGAATGACAAATAAAATTCAAAAAAAATGGCGTCTAAAACCTCAAGCTGACCCAATTCAGGTCAAGAGAATGATCTCTATAATTGGCGAAAAGTATAGCCCTTTGGCAGAGGTCTTAGTTCAACGAAATTTAAATACGTTAGAAGATATAAATAACTGGATACCCGGTGTTTCTATTCGTTCAATTGACCCAATGCAAATGGCAGATATGTCCATTGCAACAAAGCGATTACAGCTAGCTAGAAAAAATAAAGAAACCATTTTTGTTTTTGGAGATTATGACGTTGATGGAACAACAGCAGTGTCTACAATGAGTATAGCACTTACTAACGGCGGGTGGAATGTGGTTACATATATCCCAGATAGATATAAAGAAGGATATGGACTGTCAAAGAAAGGAATTGATTCTGCGATAGAATCTGGAGCTTCCCTATTAATCACTCTAGATTGCGGAATAAAAGCTATTGATTTAGTGAATTATGCAAAAGAAAAAAATCTTGATATTATAATTACTGATCACCATACACCGGGAGAAATTCTTCCTGATGCAATTGCAGTAATTAATCCTAAACGACTAGATTGTCTATTTCCGTACAAAGAGCTTTCAGGTTGTGGAGTAGGTTATATGCTTTGTCGTGCCGCATACCAATTAGAACTTCTTGACCTCAATGAATTGGACTCACTAATGGATCTTGTTGCTATAAGTATAGGTGCAGATATGGTTCCTCTAACTGGAGTTAATCGGTTTATTGTACGAGAAGGCCTGCAAATGATGAATAATGATCCGAGGCCATCTATTTCTGCTCTTTTAGGAAAGAAAAAAGAAGGTTTAATTTCTCTTCAAGATGTAGTCTTTGCAATTGGGCCAAAAATTAATGCCGCTGGCCGGATGAGTCATGGTCATTTCGCCGTAGAGCTTCTAACTACGCCAAACCCTGAACTTCTTGAAAAGCTAGGGAAAGAAATTGAGAATTATAATCTAGAACGACGATCTACAGAAGAAATAATAAGTTCAGCTGCTAAAAGATTAGCACTTACCTATAAAAAAGATATTGCATTAATTTTATATGATTCCAATTGGCATAAAGGCGTGTTAGGAATAGTTGCTCAACGCATGGTCGAAAT
>CAJWXO010000039.1 GCA_913049755.1 uncultured Cryomorphaceae bacterium | reverse complement strand
CATGGACCGGCAGAAAAATTCTGTTTTTTCATTAGAGAAATATTATTGGCATGAGTTAAAAATATTAGTTCAAAGGTATAAATACTCAATTAAGACGGAGATTCATTTTTATGAAGAATCAGATCACTTTATTAACCATTTACCTCTTTTAAAAATTAAAATATCCGTTGCAAGAGTTGGTCCGAAGTCTGCATAATTATTTTTTAAATCACTTTGCATCGGCCCCAATCGATCGATTAATATTTCTGAACTTTTGGACCCGCTGCGTATAGATGCTGTAACAGTTGATGAATATCTTAACATTAAGCGATTTGGGGGTTTGCTAAAGTATTGTTCATTAAATTTTCTCACATTGAATACTGATGCACCGAAGTATATATTCTTTAAGCCGACAATTATGGGCTCGATAGTTTTAATCTGTACCGAATCGCCATGTGGTCTGAAGCTAAGAGCTAAGTATTGAGATTTCCTCTGAAAATGATTAGTTTGAATATGGTAGATTAGTCCTCCTGGCCATTTTTTTTGAGTTAATGCATCAAATTCATTAAAATTGGAAATATTGCAGAGGCCCTGAACACGAACTTTATTTTTTTTCTTCAAAAGAAGTTGGCCAAAAAACTGATAACTACCTTTCTCTAGGGGTACTGCCCAGGTGAAGGCGTGTATTTTGTTATCCGATGATTTTGCATAGAGAACACCTTTTGGAAGGTTCCTTCCATTTTCAAAATTATTTTCTGCCCAACCATTTTTTAATCCGAAATGCAAAAGAGAATCCATCTTTTTCGCAGCATTTAGCCTATTTACAGATGTAGTATTAAGGTCTTGAAAGTTAAATTCATTTAACAGTAAAAGAAATAAACTGTCATTATTGTATTGACCTTTTGGGTGAATGGGTTTTGCTAGAGTCCCTAAAGAAAAAATTATTAGTATTGCCGTTAAGATTCTCATTGTCACTCTGCGTGCAAAAAGGATTTTTTTGACTCTAGTGCTGTTACATTCTCAATGCTCTCTTCGTCAGGCACACAGCAATCAACTGGACATACCTCTGCGCATTGAGGGGTTTCATGAAACCCAATACACTCTGTGCATTTGTCGGTTGCTATGTAGTATAAGTCAAAACTTACTGGTTCTTGAGGTTTTTCAGCATCGGTTTCAATTCCTGAAGTGCTTACAATTGGACCTCTTAATTCGGTACCTTCACCAAAACGCCATTCCATTCCGCCTTCATAAATTGCAGTATTCGGGCATTCAGGCTCGCAAGCTCCACAATTTATGCATTCATCTGTAATCTTAATGGCCATGACTCAATACTTTTGTACAAAGATACATTTGTAATTATGCTTAGACGCTTAGAGGTACTCAAACAATTAGGTTTTAAAATAAAATCAATGATAGATGATACATCTCTTGTTACAAAAGCCCATTCTAATAATGCCTGGTTTACATCTGAATTTATTAAAGATGCCATGCTTTCTTGGTCTTTGGCGTTATCAGAAAAAAATTTAATTAATTGGATAGATAAAAGGAGTTATTCTGATGAATTTGAGTATTCAAAAAAAATCGGAATAATTTGTGCGGGAAATATTCCTCTAGTTGGTCTTCATGACATTATTTGTGCTTATTTTTCGGGTAATGAAGTTTTTTTTAAGCCCTCATCCAATGATAGGGTTTTGTGTACTGAAGTTGTTAAAGCCTTAAGGGAAATAGACCCCAAGGCAAAAATAAAATCTGTTGAGAAGTTGAACGGTGTAGATGCAATTATCGCTACTGGAAGTAATAATACTCGGAGACATTTCGAGTATTACTTTAAAGATGTGCCAAGACTTTTAAGGGGATCCAGGACTTCAGTTTCTATTTTAACAAATGAAATAACTGCAAATGAATTAAAATTATTGTCTAATGATATATTTCAATATTTTGGAAGAGGATGCAGAAGTGTAACTCATTTATTTTTGCCAAACGATTTTGATATCCAAAGACTTTTTGAGTCATGGATTCATTGGAGTCACATAGGTATGCACAATAAATATGCTAGCAACTATGATTACCAGAGGGCACTTTTGATGTTGAATAAAGCAAAATTTCATGAAAATAATTTCATGATCCTTTTAGAGGATGCGATTTTAAAGCCGCCAGTGGGTATTGTTAGTTATAGTCGTTATTCTGAGTTGACAACTTTAAACAATAAGCTTGAGATTCATAGAGATGAAATTCAAACTGTTGTAGGCCATGGTTTTAAGACAGCTTTTGGGGATTCGCAAAATCCTCAACTTTGGGATTACTCCGATGGGATTAATAATTTATCCTTTTGTATGGACTTGAGGGACTAATTTTTCTGAAGGGCTCCAGCATCAGGACCTATTATTCTATATTTCTTTTGAGCATCATAAGGAACCCGTTCTGCTGGTCCTGAAAGTCCGATGTCAATTGCTTTTGACGAAGAATCTAATTCATAATTGTAGGATGCCGGAAGCATAAATGATGGGTCCTCATTAAAGACGCATTGATAGAAATAACTGGTGTTTGTTAAATCATAATTTGCAGCAGAAGGATTTGGCTTAATCTTAATTAAGCAACCTTGAATTTGATAATTGAAAGTTGCGTCTAGGTCAAAGTCAAATCCAAGCTCTGATTCTTTACTGCCAGATATAATGCAGTTGCCAAAATAAGCTTCTCTTAAATCTCGATATCTGTATTGCCCATCGCCATCCTCATAACGGTTAAATAATCCAACCATAGGTGTAGAGCGAGCTGCTGGAAATTCATTTATAAAAGTAGAATGGTCAATAAATGCCCTTCCTCCAAGGCAATAAAGCCCATAAAGTCCAGCATTCGCAACAACAACATTCTCCATCTCAATATTTCCAAATCCACTGTATATGCTGACCCTGCTAAAGTCAGTAATTCTTGAGTTTTTTATAACGAGATTTCTTTCTTCTAATTCACCTACCGAATCACATCGAATTCCCGTTGTTCCATTTTTTATCCATGTGTTGTTAATACTTGCTTTCCCTCCTCTTTGAATGAATATGCCTCCAACTAAGCCTCCCCATTGTCCAGCAATATTGCTATAAAATGGCTCTAAGCGATCACCCTCTAGGATTGTTGGGTTCGAATAGCTCCCAATGTTTGCTTCATCAATTTTTAATTCACCTCCTGATGAAACCCACAAACCAGATCGTGAGTGAAAATGAACTTTTGTTTCCGAGAGAATATCTAATGTCCCCCCGCTGTCAATAATTGCATAACCATAAACGACATGAGGCTTATCATTTGACCAAATTGCATTTTTGGGAAGAATAGAATAAGGAATTATTATATCCGAATATGGAGGGTTTTGTTTAATTGTAATAATTTTATTTGGAAAGTAAAAGTGTGCATCAAGTGCTAAAGAAATTAATTTTACATCATTTATATGACCTTTATTACTTACGACAATAGAGTCGGTCCATATCATCTCTAAACCACCTGCTGGAGCAGTTAGCTCAACGAATACCCATAGGCTATCGAGAGCAGGTAATATTACATTTTTTATTTCTTCGCCACTAATCCCATTGACATTAATCCGAAATGGACTTTCTTCACCTCTGCCTAATGCTATTTTATCTATTAATATATTCTTATTGCTCGTGTTGCGGATAGTAAAGCTTCTAGTTGAGCTTCCGACTGAGCTAAATAAAGTGTCTAAGTAAATGGTATCCTGTGAAAACGTAATATTCATTGGGTCAGAAGCTGTTTGGTAATCTGGCTGGCATGAATAGGTTATAAGTCCAGCTGCAATGAGAATAAAAAGGGAGTAGAGTTTTAATTGTTGTTTCACTTAATCTAAGTATCTTTGCGGTCCGCTAAAGGAAATCGGGCCAAACCTCGGTTTAATTAAAATTATCAAGCGATGAAAGAAGGAATTCACCCAACAAACTACCGCCAATGTGCTTTCAAAGATATGAGTACTGGCGATGTAACTGTCATAAGAAGTTGCGCACCATCAAGAGAAACTTTAAAAGTTGATGGAAAAGAATACCCACTTGTTAAAATGGAAGTATCATCATACTCCCATCCTTACTACACTGGAAAGCAAAAGTTATTGGATACTGCGGGTCGAGTTGACAAATTCCGTAACCGTTACGCCAAATTCTCCAAGTAATTGACTTAAATTCGGTTCATGGATATAGTTTTCCACGACGGACCCGAACATAATTCTCTCAAGCCGCTAACTTTAACTAGGCCTGTTTCTGACTTGAGAGTTGGGATCCTGACTATCTCTGAAAAATGGGCTAGAGTTTTTGATACGAAAAATATATCATTTGCAACTGCAGAGCATCTAAGAAAAAAATTCCCCTTACAAGCAGGGGACCTTCACATACGTGGAGGACTTTTGCCAACCCCTGATTTAGTGGAAGCTATAAAATTGCTTAAAAATGGTGAATGTCTAATGTCAGGGTTGGAGTGGTTAGCTCACAGGAATGGGGAGATTATAATTTATTTTGATGGTAGTTATCAAATAATAAAACGGCCAGAGAATATTTTTTCATGGAACAAAAAGGAATTAGACTCTGACTTTGATCTTTTGACTCTTGGACGTGAAAGTGAACCAATACCAGATTCAAATAAAGTTTTTGGTAAAAGAGTTTTTTTGGAAAAAGGAGCTACGGTGGAAGGGGCAATATTAAACTCTTCCGATGGTCCAATATATTTAGCTCAAGGTAGTGAGGTTATGGAGGGTTCGATGATTCGAGGAGGTTTTGCTCTTGGAGAGTCAAGTAAATTAAAATTGGGAACAAAAATATATGGTGCTACTACTGTAGGGCCATTTTGTAAGGTAGGCGGTGAAATAAATAACTCCGTCATTTGGGGTTTCTCAAATAAAGGTCATGACGGATTTTTAGGTAATGCAGTATTAGGTCAATGGTGTAATATTGGAGCAGGATCGAGTAATTCAAATTTGAAGAACAATTATGATGATGTTAAATTGTATTCTTATGACTCAGGAAGGTTTGAATCAACAGGGCTTCAATTTTGTGGATTAATTATGGCAGACCATAGTAAATGTGCAATAAATACATCATTTAATACTGGGACGGTTGCTGGTGTCTCTTGTAATATTTTTGGTTCTGGTTTCCCACGGAATTATATACCTGATTTTTCATGGGGTGGCCCCCAGGGATATTCGGAATATTCAATTGATAAAGCCATTGCAACTGCAGAGAGAGTAATGTTTCGAAGAGGATTGGTTATGGACGAAATAGAATCAGACATCTTGTCAGCTGTTCACGACCAAACGTCAGAATTGCGAGGTGGCATGGCTCTTGCCAAATAAAGTCTTCTATGGAAAGAACTGCATTTTCTCTACTTTCAGAAGAGACCGACTTTATTCCGCTGATCACTAACGAAGAAGACAATAGCATCCCTGATAGTGATCTGCTTGAGGAGATATCATTGCTTCCGTTAAGAAATACAGTTCAGTTCCCTGGAGTTGTATCTCCTATTACTGCAGGGCGAGATAAAAGTATTAAGCTTGTCCAGGGAGCGCAAAAAGGAAAAAAATTATTTGGTGTTTTAGCTCAAAAAGATCCGGATACAGAGACCCCGAATGGGGAGCATTTGCATTCTGTTGGAACTTTAGTTCAGATGGTAAAGTCATTTAAAATGCCAGATGGAAATATCACGGCTATTCTTCAGGGGAAAAGAAGATTTCGAATTATTGAAGTTATAAGTGAAGAGCCTTTCCTTAAAGCTAAAGTTGAATATCTAAATGATATTAAAGCTTCCGATAGCACCGAATTTCGCGCTCTAATTCAACATATACGAGAAATGGCAATGGAGATAATACAGGAATCTCCAAACATTCCTACTGAAGCTCAAATTGCTGTAAAAAATATTGAATCAGATACCTTTTTGATACATTTTATTGCAAGTAATATGAATCTTGATGTTGAAAAAAAACAAGCTATTCTCGAGGAAAATGATATTAGTAAACGTACTAATGCTGTTTTAAAGCACCTTAGCTATGAAAAACATTTGCTTGAGGTAAAAAATGATATTGCAAATCGCGTGCGTACCGAGTTTGACCAACAACAAAGAGAATATTTTCTTCAACAGCAAATGAAGACAATTCAAGAAGAACTGGGAGGCGTCAGTAATGAAGCAGAAATTCAGCTAATGCGCGACCGGGCTTCAAAAATGGATTGGCCGGATGCAGCTGCAAAACAATTTGATAAAGAAATCCAGCGCCTCCAAAGAATGAATCCCCAAGTTCCAGACTTTGGTATTCAAAGGAACTACCTTGAATTTATTTTGGATTTGCCATGGAATAAATTAACCTCTCAACCAATTAAATTAAGCAAGGCAAGAAGAGTATTAGATCGAGATCATTTTGGATTAGATAAGGTTAAAGAGAGGTTACTGGAACATCTTGCGGTTTTAAAGTTAAAAGATGATATGCGGAGCCCAATCCTATGTTTATATGGTCCTCCAGGAGTTGGAAAAACTTCACTTGGCAAATCTGTTGCTGAAGCTTTGGGCCGGGATTATGTGAGAATGTCACTAGGTGGATTAAGAGACGAATCCGAGATAAGGGGACATAGAAAAACATATATAGGGGCGATGGCAGGACGTATTCTGCAGTTAATAAAAAAATCAGGATCATCAAACCCGGTTTTTGTTTTAGATGAAATAGATAAACTAGGTTTTGGAGCTCAGGGGGATCCATCAAGTGCATTATTGGAGGTCTTAGACCCAGAACAAAACAAAACTTTTTATGATAATTTTCTTGAAATGGGATATGATCTTTCAAAAGTCCTTTTTATTGCTACTGCAAATACGATTTCCACGGTACAGCCGGCTTTAAGAGATAGAATGGAACTTATTGAGGTGAATGGATACACCTTGGAAGAAAAAGAGCAGATAGGAAAGAAATACTTACTCCCAAAGCAGCTTGAAGAACATGGGCTGGATAAAAATGCTATAAAAATTGGTAAGTCAGAAATGATTGGGCTTATTGACAAGTATACCCGTGAATCGGGAGTTAGAAATCTGAATCGAGAGTTAGCAAAATTGGCAAGGAAAGCAGCTTTGTCAAAAGCTGAAGAAAAAGAATTCCCTTCTAATATGACTAGTAAGAATCTTTTGGAAATAATGGGGACTCCAAGATTTGATAGGGATATATATCAGGGAAATGATATTGCGGGTGTTGTTACAGGTCTAGCCTGGACGCCAGTAGGTGGAGACATTTTATTTATTGAAACCAGTATTTCTTTAGGTAGTGGGAAGCTTAGTATTACCGGGAACCTAGGAGATGTAATGAAAGAATCGGCATCCATTGCAATGGCTTATCTCAAGGGGAATTCTGATAAATATAATCTTGACAATGATTTGTTCACAAAGTATGATGTTCATATCCATGTTCCAGAAGGAGCAATACCAAAAGATGGTCCATCTGCTGGAATAGCATTACTTACAGCACTGACTTCTCTATTTACTCAAAGAAAAGTAAAGAATAGACTTGCGTTAAGTGGAGAAATCACACTTAGAGGAAAAGTTCTTCCTGTAGGTGGAATTAGAGAGAAATTGCTTGCGGCAAAGCGATCAGGAATAATTAATATTATTTTGTCAGAAGCAAATAAAAAAGATGTTCTTGAAATTCCCACGAAGTATCTTTCAGGTATGAGTTTTAGCTATGTTGCCAGTATGGAGGAGGTAGTAAGCATGGCGGTACTAAATCAGAAAGTGAAAAGTGCTAAAGAATTACCAATGAAGAACTAACTTGGTCCGATGAAATTCGGAGTTGCATTCAAAATAAATTTTCTTCTTTATTTTCTTTTGTCCGGTCCATTATATTCTCAATTGTCGCTGAGATCTAGTTTTTCAATACTTGAAAATTTTGGTTCAGCAAGATTATTGGCTCTCGGTTCAATTTCATCCGCTCATCCTGGTGATGTTTCTTTTTCAGCACTAAATCCTGCATGTCTCAGTGAATCCCAAATGGGTGAATGGTCAATAACTTCTCAGGCCGCTATAGGTGGCCTTCGTCAAGGCTCATTGACTGTTGGTATGCCCTTTCCTAAAAAATTATTTAAGATTAAACCGAATGAGAAACGAATATTAAATGCTCAAAAAGGGGGAATTAATCTTAAGCCCTCGAATATTTTTGTTTCACTAGGGGTGGACTATATCCATAGTGGCTTGCTTGACCAAAGAGATGCAACGGGGGAACTAGTCGGTTCGTTTACTGCGAGAGAAGTCATGCCAAGAATGGCATTAAATGCTAAATATGGTCAATTCTCATTTGGATTAGGTATTAAATTCCCTATTGTTTCATATGGTGCTTTTACTGCTCAGGCAATATCTACAGATTATGCTTTTCAATGGTCTGGCGATTCAACGAGAAAACAAGTTGTTATTTTACTACGAAATGTGGGATGGAATTTTGAATATTTCGCTTTGCAGAGTGAAAGACTTCCTGTAAATCTTCAGGTTTCATTTAGTCAAAAATTGAAACATGCCCCTTTTCGATATAATATAACCTATAGTAATCTCCAAAGATGGGATTTGAAATATTTAGATCCTCAATTATTGATAAAAGATCCACTTACGGGTATTGTTTCTTACTCTAACCTTCCTTGGTACAATAATTTATTTCGTCATGTCACACCAAGTATTGAGGCTCAGTTAGGAGGGAGATTATACTTGCAGCTGGGTTATGATTTCCGTCGTCAAATGGAGAATCGTTTGTCAACAAGAAGAGTTAGCGCTGGAGTTAGCACTGGTATTACTTTTAAAGCAGGAAAAAATAATTTTCAGTTTGGTAGCTCTTTGTACAATGTTGCTGGTCGTGTCAATCAATTCTCTCTAATTCGAAAGTTCTAAGTATAAAATTATGGTTATCGCAATTGACGGTTATTCATCAACAGGTAAAAGCTCACTTGCAAAGAGGTTGGCAAGTCAATACGGATTTCTATATATTGATACAGGAGCGATGTACAGAATGGTTGCACTTAAAGTGCTAAGGGAAGGCTGGATAAATAGTAAAAAAGAAATTAGTGATGAATTGCTTGAGAGAAATTTACCATTATTAAATATTGATTTTAAAAGAACTATAGATGGGAAAAACTTGGCTCTCTTGGATGGTGAAATCGTGGAAACAGATATTAGAACAATGGAAATCAATGATATAGTTTCTAAAATATCAAGTTTATCAATAGTTCGATCTCAATTGGTCGCTCAACAACAAAAAATGGCTATTGGTAAAGATTCAGTAATGGATGGTCGAGATATTGGCACTGTGGTATTTCCAAATGCCGATTTAAAAATATTTATGCAGGCTGATGCTGATATTCGGACAAGCCGACGACTGTTGGAGCTCAGATCTAATGGAAATCTTAATGT
Organism: uncultured Cryomorphaceae bacterium; assembly: GCA_913049755.1. The sequence continues at coordinate 404 of CAJWXO010000039.1, read as the reverse complement.
CTCTTTTGAAGAAGTAAAGGCTAACTTAATTCAAAGGGATAGTGAGGATCAGGCTAGAAGTGATTCGCCACTTCAAAGGGCTTCCGATGCAGTTGTATTAGATAATTCAGAAAAGAGTGCAGAAGAAGTTTTTAAATTAGTTTCTTCATGGGTTTTAGAAAAAATCAATACCTAGTTATTTTTGACTCGAGCAATAATAGTTTCGCCTCCTTTAGGTTTATCCCCAATATTTACGCAAACCTCAGCCTCAAGAGGTAGGAAAATATCCATTCGAGAACCGAATCTGATGAACCCAAATTCCTGTCCAGCCATTAATTGATCATTAGGACGGCAATAAATAGCTATTCGTCTTGCTACAGCTCCAGCAATTTGGCGAAATAATATAGGTCCTGTTGTATCGTTCT
>CAJWXO010000038.1 GCA_913049755.1 uncultured Cryomorphaceae bacterium | reverse complement strand
ATGATGCAGAGCACAGCAATGATGCAGACATAATTCAAGGCGGAAGCTATGATAAGACAAATGGTTATTTTATTTCACCGACAATTATACAGGCAAAAAACCCGCTTTCAAAAACAATGTGTGAAGAAATATTCGGCCCTGTACTAACTGTTTACGTCTATGCAGATACAGATTGGGATGCAACATTAGATTTAGTGAATACGACATCAGAATATGCACTGACTGGAGCGATTTTTGCTAAAGATCGAAAAGTTATAAGTCAAGCGACCCATGCATTAAGGTTTGCTGCTGGAAATTTCTATGTGAATGACAAACCCACTGGCGCTGTTGTTGGTCAACAACCCTTTGGTGGTGCAAGAGGCTCAGGAACTAATGATAAAGCTGGGTCAATTCTGAATCTACTTAGATGGGTCTCACCAAGAACCATAAAAGAAACACTCGTTCCTCCTACAGACTACAAATACCCACACATGGGTTAAATAGATTTTAAATCACCGTAAATAGCGAATAAATTCATTTTACATTAACATAGTCAAATAAAAACATTTTCAAACTCTAAAATAAATTAATATAAACGGCATATCTAAAAATATAAGTATCCCAGAAAGATGGGCAAGGGCGATTGTTGCAATTTTTTTAATTCCTGCAGCTTTTATTTATGATTATACTTTTTTCCCATTGTTACAAAGTTTTGTAGGATTGGCAATTGTGTATAATTCCATTTCAGGAATTTGCTGGACTTCGCGTGTTTTCGGTGTGAAGACATGTGAACACAGCTAATTTTCAAACGCTTTATTGATAATTAAAGCCAAAGCCAAAAGTTTTGAGAAAGACAATGGATTAAAGTTTAATTCCATGATCAATGGACTATTTCTTAGTAAGACTAGTTATTCCAATTAGAAAAATCTACTACCCCGGTTATTAATTTTAAGACATATAGAAATGGCTTAAAACACTTTAACTTGAACGATGAATTTTTTATTAAAATAATTTCCTTTAAGCCATTTATTTACAGGGTAAGTTTGAGCTTTATAGCCTCGAATTTCATGTGTTAAATCTCCACCTTTTAAAGCATATATAGAAGCGTTTTTTTTATCAGCCCATAAATTTTTGGTCAGTTTCATTAATGTTTCGATCGATGCTACAGCGCGCGTTACAATTATATCAAAAGAATCATTGAGGCTTTCAGCCCTTGCATGAATTGCAATTACATTTTCTAATTTCAGTTCTTTCACAATAGCGTTCACAACCTTTATTTTTTTTCCTATTGAATCAACTAAAATGAATTCCATTTCCGGAAATGCTATGGCTAAAGGAATTCCTGGAAACCCACCACCTGTGCCAAGGTCTAATATTCGCAGTCCTTTAGTTTTAGGAATCAAATTTCCTAAAACTAAAGAATGCATAATATGATGGTCCCATATTTTATCTTGATCCTTCCTTGAAATTACGTTGATCTGATTATTCCAAAAATCATAAAGAGCTGGAAGAGAATTTATCTTATCAATCGCTTCGGCGGTTAAAAAAGAAAAATCTTTATGCCAGTTCAAAGGAGTGATTATCTTTTCCAAAGCACTATGATTTTATGAATAAAAAATCATCTAAAATGATGATTTCAAGATTTTCATCAATTGCGGAAGTTGCTTTAACCCGATTCTTAAAACAAAATATATCATTTCGACCCACAATTATTAGAGCGATTTCAGCTAGATTTAATTTACGATTTACATTGAGTTTCCACTTCCAAAATGAGACTGAAATTTTTACATATAAAACTTCTGAAATGGATAAGGCTATAATTCCAAAATAAAAAATTTGTTCAATAGACTCCTTAATTTCGAAAATGAATAGTGCTTCCATAATATTCGACAAAAGTAGTCCAAATGAAAGGCCTAATTTTGAAGAATGAACTTTGAATTAAAATCTCAAGATAAAGGGAGTTCAGCTCGGGCTGGAATATTAAATACAGATCATGGGGAAATCCAAACGCCAATATTTATGCCAGTTGGAACTGCAGGTGCAGTTAAAAGTATTTATACTGAGGATTTGACAAATGATACACATGCGCAGATAATCTTGAGTAATACATATCATCTATATCTCAGACCTGGAACAGATATTATACAGAAATCTGGAGGGATTCATAAATTCATCACTTGGAACAAGCCTATGTTGACAGATAGCGGCGGGTTTCAGGTTCATAGTCTTCAACACATAAGAAAAATAACCGAAGAAGGAGTTCGATTCCAAAGTCATATTGACGGAAGTAGACATATGTTTACTCCAGAATCAGTTATGGGAATTCAAAGAAAAATTGGAGCAGATATTGTCATGGCATTTGATGAATGTACCGATTACCCATGTGATAAAACATATGCCCGAGAAGCCATGCTAAGAACACATAGATGGCTAGATAGATGCATAAATTATTGGGATTCAAGCGAAGAACTATATGATTATAGTCAAGCATTGTTTCCCATAGTTCAAGGAAGCACTTATTCTGATCTTAGGCAGGAATCTGCAGAATATATAGCCAGTAAAGAGGCATTCGGAAATGCTATAGGTGGTCTTAGCGTAGGAGAGCCTGCTGAAGAGATGTATGAAATGACAGAACAAGTATGCTCCATACTCCCGAAAGAACGCCCTAGATACTTAATGGGAGTTGGTACACCCGTTAACATTTTAGAAAACATTGCCCTAGGTGTGGATATGTTTGACTGTGTTATGCCGACGAGAAATGCGAGAAACGGACAAATATTTACTTCTGAAGGGATAATAAATATAAAAAATGCAAAATGGGCTGAGGATTTGTCCCCTATTGATTCGAATGGTGATTCTGCAGTTGACAATCGTTTTAGTAAAGCTTATTTACGACACCTTTTTGTCGCCAATGAGGCTCTTGGTAAACAAATTGCATCTTTACATAACTTGAGATTTTATTTATGGTTAGTCGAAGAAGCTAGAAAACATATTATTCATGGCGATTTTGTTTCGTGGAAAAACAGTATGATTCCTAAATTACAATCCCGACTTTAAGATTTAAAAATATATGAATCGCTTAGACCGCTATATTTTTTTTAGGTTCCTGGGAAGTTTCTTTCTTTTTTTAGGGTTAGTTATGATGATTGCTGTTGTCTTTGACATCAGCCAAAAAGTGGATAATTTCATCAATAAAAATGCTAATATATCGGCAATAATCGGGGATTATTACGTCAATTTTCTAGCCTTTTACGGAACAACTTTCAGCTCACTAATAGTTTTTTTGTCGACTATTTTTGTGACTGGAAGAATGGCCAGAGACAGTGAGATAGTGGCAGCTTTAACTGGAGGCGTGTCATTCCCAAGACTTATGAAGCCTTTTTTATTGGGAGCCCTGGTATTATTTATTGGGAATTCTATACTAAGTCATTTTGTCATACCAAAAACAAATATTGCTAGGATTCATTTTGAAGACACTTATGTTCAAGATAAAATAATTAAGCGTCCAATAAATATCCATCGTCAGATCCTACCTGACCATTACATATATATTGAAACATGGAGTCCTGAAAGATTAGGGGGTTATCACTTTAGTTATGAGAGGTTCAAAAATGACAGAATGATAGAGAAGCTGATGGCAGACTTTGTGAGATATGATACTGCGCAGAGGAAGTGGCAAGTGGATAATTGGACATTAAGAACATGGCTACAATCGGGGAGAATGAAACTTGAAAGTGGCCGCAGGATGGATACATCTTTTGCATTTGATCCAACCACAATAAGTCCAGATCTCAGAAGCACTTCTACAATGACATCTCCTCAATTATTGAAATATTTAAAACGTGAGAGAATAAGTGGCTCTGAGGCGATAACTTCTCATGAAATGGAATGGCATAAGAGAATAGCATATCCGTTTTCGGTATTTATTCTTGTTTTTATAGCAGTAGTTTTATCCTCAGAGAAAAGAAGAGGAGGCATAGGAGGTCAAATTGCAATTGGTTTACTTATTGCAGTCATTTATATCTTTTTCATGCAACTAGGGGGAGTACTTGTCTCCATCCCGATATTTAATGCATTTATGGCCATTTGGCTCCCGAATTTTCTTTTTACAATTCTCGGCTCTGTGCTATATATCAGAGCTGTAAAATAATCATTCAGAGTGTCAGTAATTTTCCCAAATGACAATTCCCCTTTGTGGATCCATTATTTATGGATGCACCTTATAGTATTTATATGGGGATTCACTGGAGTTTTAGGTAGATTAATAACCATTGAAGCTCTGCCCATAGTTTGGTATCGGGTATTGCTTGCATCAGTTTTTATGGGTTTGTTTTTTCAATTCAAAAAAAGACCATTACTATTTCCGAACAAAAAATTATTCTTTTTACTCTTTTTGAATTCAATAATTATCGTTCTTCATTGGATTACTTTCTACCATACAATTAAAATCTCTAACGTTTCATTAACATTGGCTTGCCTTAGTACTGGGCCATTTTTTGTGTCCGTCCTTGAGCCTATTTTCTTCAAGCGGAAAATTTACATATCTGAAATACTACTGGGTCTCGGTATAGTGATTGGAATGCTCATACTAATCGAATCTGTCAAAGGTAATGAGATTGCTATTGCTCTTGGACTAATTAGCGCATTACTTAGTGCTTTATTCTCAGTTTTAAATGGCCGAATAGTAAATAAAATGAAGCCCTTAGACATTTCAATTTGGGAAATGGGAATAGGGACAATTATTTTAGGTATTTATTTTGCTTTTGACGGTAGCTTGATTCACGTGATTTCATCTCCCACTCCAAATGACTGGATATATTTAACAATTTTAGCTAGCCTTTGTACTGCCTTTGCATTTGTACAATCCGTTAGAATAATGAAGTATTTATCTCCGTTCACCGTTGTATTAACAATTGCCATGGAACCTGTTTATGGAATTATATTAGCCATAATTATTTTTGGCTCAACCGAAACTATGAACCCAATGTTTTACTTTGGGGTATCTACTATTCTTGTAGTAATAAGTTTAGATGCATATCTAAAAAGAAGAAAAAGAAGAAGGAATCATTACCTGTTGAATAAAATCAAAAAATCATGAGAGGTTTATACTCTAAGTTTTCCACATTTTAAACAAAAGGCCATGGGAAAGCTTTAATTTTAAACTTTGCATTATCAAATATGGAATATCTAGATTTTGAAGAGTCAATAAAAGAAATTGATGAACAGATAGAAAAAGCTAAAGCTCTTGAAATCGAGAGCGGCATTGACATGAAAGAAAGTCTTCAAGAGCTTGAATCCAAATTATTATCTGCTCAGGCCGAAACTAAAGAAAAACTTACGGCTTGGCAACGAGTTCAATTAAGTAGACACCCAAGTCGTCCGCATACACTTGCTTACTTAGAGGCAATGACCAACAATTCATTTATTGAATTACATGGAGACAGGACGGTTAAAGATGACAAAGCCATGGTCGGTGGATGGGGAATGATAAATGATGAATCATATCTTTTTATCGGACAGCAAAAAGGAGTGAATACGAAAATGCGACAACTACGCAATTTCGGGATGCCCAATCCTGAAGGTTATCGAAAAGCCCTAAGGCTTATGAAGCAAGCTGAAAAATTTGGAAGACCAGTTGTCGCCTTAATCGATACACCGGGAGCATTCCCCGGAGTAGAGGCTGAAGAACGAGGACAAGGAGAAGCAATAGCGCGAAATATTTTAGAGATGTCTCGTTTGAAAGTTCCCATAATTTGTATAATTATTGGAGAAGGAGCTTCAGGTGGCGCCCTTGGAATTGGCGTTGGAGATAAAGTCATAATGCTAGAAAATACATGGTACTCTGTAATCAGCCCAGAGTCTTGTTCCTCCATCCTCTGGAGAAATTGGGACCACAAAGAGAGAGCTGCTGAAGCTCTTAAGCTGACAGCAAAAGATATGCTTTCCAATGGGCTAATTGATGGGATTATTAATGAGCCTGCAGGAGGTGCTCACAGGCATCCAAGTGAAATGTTCAATATATTATCTGAATCTATTTCTAAGATTTATGAAGGATTAAAAAACATACCAACGGATGATTTGATTAAAAGTCGAGTTGAGAAATTTTGTCAAATGGGTGTTTATGAAGAATCCTAAAAAACAATTAACCACCTAACATGGACAAAGCTCTAAAATCTAAATCAAACAGATCCAGCGATACAAATATTCTTCCTCTATCTGGAGTTGGGAGAATCCCTCCTCAAGCTATAGAATTGGAAGAGGCTGTTCTTGGAGCTTTACTCATTGATAGAGACGCTCTTTCTAAAGTAATTGATATCCTCTCTTTCGAAAGCTTTTATGTTGATGGACATCAAAAAATTTTTGAAGCAATCACCCAACTCTTTGGGGACTCAGACCCAATTGACATACTTACAGTTTCTCAACGATTGAAAAAAGGAGGTGAACTTAATAATATTGGTGGTGAAGCAAAATTAATTGGACTCTCAACTAGAGTTTCATCTTCTGCACATATTGAATTCCACGCGAGAATTGTGGTTCAAAAACATATTCAGCGAGAATTAATACGCATATCGCATAATATGATAGAGCAAGCCTATGACGAAACAAATGATGTCTTAGAATTACTCGATGTAGCTGAACAAAACCTCTTCAATATATCTCAAGGAAACTTGAAAAAAAATTATGAGGGCTCATTTGAGCTAGTAAAACAAGCTCTTCAAAAAATCGAAGACATTTCAAAAAAAGAAGGATTATCCGGGGTTCCTTCAGGCTTTAAAGCAGTTGATCGGGTCACTGCAGGATGGCAAAAATCTGATTTAATTATAATTGCTTCCAGACCAGGAATGGGCAAGACAGCTTTATCCTTGAGCATGGCTCGAAATATAGCGATTGACCATAATATTCCAATCGGTGTATTTTCACTAGAAATGTCCTCAGTGCAATTGATTACTAGATTGATAGCCTCAGAAACTGGTATTGACTCAGAAAAGTTAAGAAAAGGGAATTTAGAGCCAATAGAATGGCAACAACTAAGCTCTAAAGTTAAAAAATTAGAGGATGCACCAATCTATATAGACGATACTCCAGGTCTATCTATTTTTGATCTCAGAGCAAAGTGCAGAAGACTAGTAGCCCAGCATAAAGTAGAGATAATTATTATTGATTATTTGCAGTTAATGACTGCTGGAGTAACAAAATCTAACGGTAATCGTGAACAAGAAATTTCTACTATCTCCAGATCTCTAAAAAGCATTGCAAAAGAACTAGATATTCCAGTTATTGCATTATCTCAATTGAGCCGAGCAGTTGAAACGAGAGGTGGAAGCAAAAGGCCTTTACTTTCAGATTTAAGAGAGTCTGGGGCAATTGAGCAAGATGCGGATATAGTTTCATTTATCTACCGACCTGAATACTATCAAATACATGAATGGGACGATGACGGTACTCCGTGTGATGGACAAGGTGAACTAATAGTTGCAAAACATCGTAATGGATCATTAGAAAAAGTGCGGTTGAGATTCGAAGCAAACATGGCTAAATTTAGTGATCTTGAAAATATAGGAATGGCCTCAAACCCTGCGGTATATGAGTCGAGAATGAATGCTGCAGCTGGAGACCAATTCGGTGCAAACATCGACCCTAATAATGATGACCCATTTTAAAAAATTTAACTATTTCTAAAGAAAATAGTTAACTAGACAAGTTTCCCCGAATTATAAATGACATCTAATTAAACATTCTCCATCGCCCCGTAATCCTCAATGTCAAAGGGGGAGAAGGATAGTCTTCTACAAGAAAAACAGTATTTGGCAACCATCCTTGATTCGCGTTTTGGAAATTCAATATAACCTCAGCGTCTGATTTAAATCTTACTCCAACAAATGGACTAATTAGACCACTCAAAAATTTATCACTTTGAATTTCAGAATTGTTAAATGCAAACGTTCCTCTTTCAGCAATATAAAAAGGCCGATTCCATTTACCCGCCCATCCTGTTGCATTGATCCCAAAAAATATGGATGTTTTTGGATTTAGAGTCCATTCCTTACTGTAAAACAACTCACCAACCCAAGGAGCAATTCCCAGATCTAGGCGTGAAACACTAGAATAATGCAATTTATATTTCAATGACTTAACTATATCGCCAATAATAGCAAATCTCAAGACATTATAACTCTCTCTTAGAGACCAAACTGCATCATTATTATTTATAGAATTAACCAAAACATTGTCCCCGTTCGAAATGAGAATTGAAGAACTTAAGTGAGCTTTTTTTAACTTTAAAAATATAGTCCCACTCTGATAAGACACTTTCTCTTGCAATTGCCCCGACCAAAATGGGAGCAGTTTTCTTTTTGCATTTATACTGGAAAATAGAATCCCTTTAAACAAATTCACAGGGCCGATAAAAAAATCATATGTTGCAGATCGTAGACGATACTCAAAATCAAAAACTGCATTGCGTAAGCTTAAATATGGATCCCATACAATACCATTAGACGAATCTATTGAATTTCGTTTTTGTAATCGATTCTGAATTCCTAAAGAAAAATAGACCTTATCGTTCATACTAGAGCGTGAAATTGATAATTCTGTTCGGTTTTTTTGAGATCCCGAACTATCGCTAATCATTAAACTTGTTGCATCAAATATTCTATTATGGAAAAAGCCTGAAGACCTCAAATGATATTGGTATTTACTTCCTAATAATTCTATAGTTGAAATAGAAGCCTCCCAGCTGAACGACTTATAAAAAGAAGTTACATCATTAGAGAATCTAGTGGTCACTAATTCCCGATTCCAATTAAACCGATTCGAGTCCAATTGACTCTTGTCAACAACACCCCCGGTCTCATTAGACTCACCCGACTGATACCTAACCATAGCTTTCCAAGTTAGACCTGGATTAGGGCGGAAAACAATAGTCTTAAGTAATAAATCATCTCTCAAATATGATTCGTTAACCAGTGTTCCACGAGTCTGTGTTCGCACATATCGAACATCATAATGCTCATTGCGGTTAAAACTAGCGCTAGCTCTAAAGCCAAAAGACTGGCCACGTCCATGACCATCCGAATAAAGCCATTCAAGCATAGGTAATGGACCTCTACGGAAATTAAATGCCCCCGAATTGTTTCCAGAGCTTAAAAATCCAGAAAAACTATGATCTTCAGTTTCAAATCCAAATAATGGATTATACAGCGGAGCGCCAAGGCTTCCAATTAAAGTCGACAAATTTCTCCAAATTGGTTCAGTCCCTTGAATTTTGTAGTCTACTAGATTGATTTTTCTCCAATCCGTAGAATCGTCAATAAATATATTGTCTAGGACTTCGAATAGAGTAGTACTGTCGTTTTCAAATAAAGTATCCTCATTGGCGTAGTAGACCGGATACAAAGCATTAGAGTCCGACGAATAAAAATCAAACTGTGATGAATCAGTGTTTTGCGCACAAATATTAAAACCACAAAAGAGAAAACCCAAAAAATTCAAGCCATATCTACTCATAAGTGCAAATTTAAGAGATTTGAGAAACCCAAAAGCAAATATTTAATCATTCACATTTTAAAACGCAAAAACCCTCGCTTACGCGAGGGTTTCGTATGAGTTATGGCGGCGTCCTACTCTCCCGGAATTAACCAGTACCATCGGCGCAATCGGGCTTAACGACTCTGTTCGGAATGGGAAGAGGTGATCCCCGACGCAATAACCACCATGTTTTAACAAGGTAATTTGGCATATCGGAAGCAACATAAAAAAATCGGGACAAAAAATCCACGGGTAATTAGTACTACTCGGCTATGACATTACTGCCTTTACACCTATAGCCTATCAACG
>CAJWXO010000037.1 GCA_913049755.1 uncultured Cryomorphaceae bacterium | reverse complement strand
GCTCTCCATAAACGTTATTTACATCCAGACTTGCAAAAACATCATATTTCATGAACCAGTTGTTGGAGATTTTATAATTTACAACACCAACTACTCTTTTCCGGATACCTATGTATATGGTGGTGATGAATTTGCATTCATGAAACTTCGGGATTATAACAAAATAATAGAAGTTAGAAAGAATGATGGGGAAATTATCACTTTGTATACTTGCCAATAGTTTTATTATTCTTACAAATAAATCCCACTCAAAACAATGGTATGGCAGAGGAACGTTTTATTTCATTCAACACAAAAGTGCTTTTGATCTGAGCTATATTAGGTAAAGCAGCTAAAATACCGGAAGAGAATTGATGATAAGCTTCTAAATCCTTAACAATTACTTTCAGCAAAAAATCATTAACTCCGCCCATCAAATAAGACTCCACAACCTCTGGGAGTGTTTCTATTGCTAATCCAAAAGCTTCAATCGCATCTAGTTTTTGATTTTCTAAAGAAACTGAACAAAAAATAACCATAATACTTTCAACTTTTTTTGAGTCTAAAACAGCTACGTATTTCTCAATTAACCCTGAATTCTCAAACCGCTTAATTCGATCATATATAGGCGATTTAGTTAGATTTAATTTTTTTGAAAGTTCATTTACACTAACCTTAGAATCTTGTTGAAGCATCTCCAAGAGCTTTTTGTCAACTGTGTCTAATTTAATCATAGGAAATTTTCCTTTTAAATATTAGTAATGGAATTGAAATTTATAATAATTCTTAAAAATATACAATTTGCAGGAAAACGAACTGAATTTACCTAAGATAAAGATATATAATCCTATCTATTGTAACTTTAACAAAACAAAAAACTAAAGATGAAATCAAAACTTCAGCCAGAAAGCCTCATGATGACCCACGGGTACAAACCTGAATTATCGGAAGGAGCAGTAAAACCTCCTATTTTTCAAACCTCAACATTTGCTTTTAAAACTGCTGAGGAAGGAAAATCTTTTTTTGAAGTAGCCTATGGTTTAAGAGAAAAAGAAGCTGGAGAGGAAACTGGTCTCATTTACAGCAGGATCAATAACCCGAATCTAGAAATTTTAGAAGACCGTCTTTGCTTGTGGGATAAAGCAGATCAATGTGCTGTTTTTGAAAGCGGTATGTCGGCAATAAGCACTGTTTTATTAGAGTTTTTAAAACCTGGGGATTTGTTATTATACAGCATGCCCATATATGGAGGGACTGATCATTTTATAAATTATTTTTTAAAGTCTATCGGGATTGAATCGATTGGATTTAGACCCAATCAATCTAAAAAAGAAATCACAGCACTAATAGAGGCAAGTGGTTTTGCTTCAAAATTAGCTATGATCTATATAGAAACTCCAGCTAATCCAACCAACGAACTAATAGATATTAGTTTATGTAAAACTATTGCTGAGCATTATTCAACAAAAGACAAAAAAGTATATTTAGCTGTAGACAACACCTATATGGGACCTATTTGGTCGCATCCCTTAGCGCATGGAGCAGATCTGGTTATGTACTCTGCGACAAAATACATTGGGGGTCATAGCGACTTGATTGCTGGAGCAGTTTTAGGAAATAATGAGGTAATGCAGCGCATAAAGGTTCTACGAACTTTTCTGGGTAACATGGCCAGCCCAAACACTTGCTGGCTTCTTATGAGGAGTTTAGAAACCTTAAAAGTTCGCATGGAACAACAGGCACGAAATGCTCATGAAGTTGCTCGATTTTTAAAAGATCATCCTCAAGTATCAAACCTATACTACCTAGGGACCATAAATTCGTCCAATCCTTCATTTGAAATTTATCAAAAACAATATTCTTCGGCAGGCGCCATGATTTCATTTGAAATTAAAGGAACAGAAAAAGAAGCCTTTTTGTTTCTGAACAATCTAAAATTAATTAAACTTGCTGTAAGCCTAGGGAGCACAGAAAGTTTAGTGCAACATCCAGCCACAATGACTCATGCCGGTGTATCACCTGAACTCAAAAAAGCCATTGGGATTACTGAAGGTCTAATTCGAATTTCAATAGGAATAGAAAACCACGCAGATCTTATTGCTGATATAAGTGCTGCTTTTTATGCTGTAAAATAAGTTTGATAAAATTCTCAGAAGAATGCGGCCCATTGAACGTTCTTGGTTAAATTTGCCATGATGAGTACACTTATTCAAATATCCATGGAACCACATGAGCAAGAGGATGAAGCCTTGCTACTCAACTTGGCTCTTAGTAAATCTAAAATCTTAAAAAAAAATGTTCGGGAGTGGAGAGTTCGCAAAAGATCTATTGATGCTAGAAGAGCTCCAGTAAAATTAAATCTACAGATTGAGATTTGGTCTGGGCATGAAGAAAGAAAAGAAGTTCATCCATTTTTTCCAAAAGACGTGTCTGATTCAAAAAAAATAGCAATTATTGGCTTTGGCCCAGCAGGAATATATGCAGCACTTAGAGCAATCGAAGGCGGGTTTAAACCTGTTATTTTTGAAAGAGGTAAAGATGTCCGTGCTCGAAGAAGAGATTTAGCTAAAATAACTAAAGAGCAAACCGTTAATCCAGAGTCTAATTATTGTTTTGGTGAAGGGGGTGCAGGAACTTACTCTGACGGTAAATTATACACTCGTTCTAAAAAAAGAGGAAATGTGCTTAAGGCAATGGAATGGTTGGTATTTTTTGGTGCCGATGAAGATATTCTTATAGATGCACATCCTCATATTGGAACAAACAAGCTCCCAAAAATAATAAGTAGCATGCGAAAAGCTGTTATTGAAGCCGGTGGCGAGGTTCATTTTAATGCTAAACTTACTGACATAAGAGTAGATAATTCTCAAATTCAATCGATACAAATAAACAACGAATCATGGCATGAATTCGACGATGTAGTTCTTGCTACTGGTCATTCTGCTCGAGATATATATTACCTTTTACATGCTAAAAAAATAAAAATTGAAGCGAAGCCTTTTGCAATTGGTGTAAGAGTAGAACACCAGCAAGAACTTATAGACAAGATTCAATATCACGGAGATTATAACAACCCTTACCTACCCCCTGCTGCCTATAGTTTAGTTGAGCAGGTAGACGGAATGGGGGTGTATTCTTTTTGTATGTGTCCAGGAGGAATAATTGCTCCTTGTGCCACAGAACCAGGAGAGGTAGTTACTAATGGATGGAGTCCTAGCAAGCGAAATAATCCATATTCTAATTCTGGTATTGTTGTGAGTGTGGAACCTCAGGATCTTCCTGATTTCTCAAAAGATGATCCCTTTGTGAGTCTTAATTTTCAAAAGTCTGTTGAAAAGGCATGTTGGAATGCTGCGGGTAAAACTCAAAGAGTTCCTGCACAGAGGTTAATGGATTTTATTGAAGGTAGAGTTTCTGATAATTTTCCTAAAACGTCTTACCACCCTGGAATTACAAGTGTAGATCTAAATGAAGTTTTACCGTTAATGATCTCCAAAAGACTTAAAAAAGCATTCATTTCTTTTGGTAAAAAAATGAAAGGATACAGTACAAACGAAGCAGTAATTCATGCGCCTGAATCAAGAACGTCATCACCTGTCCATATTCCGAGAAATACAGAAACTTTATCACATGTTGAAATAAGAGGTTTATACCCTTGTGGAGAAGGAGCTGGGTATGCAGGAGGTATTATGTCAGCTGCTATAGACGGGATAAATTGTATTGATGCTATTCTAAAGAAATATTATTAGCTAATCAACTGACCTCTAGATTATAAAAATCAATCAATTCGATTCAATATAATGTTTTATATTATATTTTTTTCTTACATTTATTAAATTATCTTTCTTCTTTTTTTTAAAAAAAATATTTAATTTGAACTTAAATTTTAAATAAAAAAATGTTTTTACTCAACAGATCTTTCTCTATGAACAATAGATATTTCATGAATATATTTATCTATATATTCATCGCTTTTATACACACAAGTTCTTACGCTTCATCCAGCTTCATAGCAGGTGAAGAGGTGTTTTTAGAAGTTTCTTTTGCTGATGAGGATAGTGATGGAGTAGATGATGAAGATGATGTTTGTGCAGGCACACCAGCTGGTGAAAGTGTTGATGCAAGCGGTTGTAGTGAATCTCAGAAAGATGAAGATAATGATGGGGTCTTTAACAATTTAGATGCTTGTCCCTCCACTAATGAAGGGGTTGAAGTTGATGAAAATGGATGTGAAATTAGTTGTTCTGTTAGTCTTTCTTTGTCAAGTGGACCGGTATCCCAAGCTGTTCTTGAAGGAGCTTCTATAACTGAAGTGATTTTTACTTATGAAACTGACTGTGCTGAAGATGGTTTTGATTTTGATGTTGTAGGTCTTCCAAATGGAGTTTTTTGGAGTCGTAGCGGGGAAGATCTTATTGTTTCAGGAGCTGCCGAAATAGAACCCGGTATATATGAATATTATGCCATAATTAGAGTCAATAATAGTTCTGAAAGCGCCAGTGTTACCGCATTTATTGAAGTAAGCGGAAACGGAACATCAACCCAAGAATGCACTATTGATTTATCATTGTCTGATGGCCCTCAATCTCAGACAGTTCAAGAAGGAGAATCCATAACCAACGTTGTATATGGTTTTGAATCAGATTGTTCGAATTTAAATATCGATATTCTTGGGCTACCCAATGGAGTTAGCTGGGAGGGTCAAGCCAACAACATTGTTATTAGTGGACAAGCTGAAGATGCTCCTGGAAGTTATGTTTATTTTGTTTCTGTAATAAAAAGTGAAGCTACAGCTTCTGGTGAAGTAACTGGAGCATTCATTGAAGGTGAAATTATTATTAATGGAAATGCCAACACAGAAACTGGTTCAAACTCCCAAGAATGCACTATTGATTTATCATTGTCTGATGGCCCTCAATCTCAGACAGTTCAAGAAGGAGAATCCATAACCAACGTTGTATATGGTTTTGAATCAGATTGTTCGAATTTAAATATCAATGTCATTGGGCTACCCAATGGAGTTAGCTGGGAGGGTCAAGCAAACAACATTGTTATTAGTGGACAAGCTGAAGATGCTCCTGGAAGTTATTTTTATACAGTTAATTTAATAAAAACAGGAGAAAATACTACTTCTGATCAAGTGACTCAAGCATCAATTAATGGTGAAATTTTTATAGTTGGAAATGATGGACAAAACCAAGGAGACGATCAAGAAGACAGTGGTTTTACATATGTGACTGATAATGGATGTGAAATAAATGTATCCAATTTACCGCCAACTGGTCTTACTTTGGAATTATGTATTTCAGAGGATTTTAATGAACAAATTGCTGTTTCATCAACTTGTTCAGACAGTAACCTCACTGGAGAGGCAACTGGGCTTCCACCTGGATGGTCTTTTTCAACAAGCTCTGATCAAAATAACAACAAAATTTATAACCTAGTTTCTGGAGATGAATATGTAGAGGGATCTTATGATTTGAACATCATATTTAGAGATTCGTCAAATAACTTTATAAATGAAACCTTGATAACCATGGTGTTTACATCAGATTGTGATTCAGGTTATGAAGAAGAAGGTGATGAAGGGCCTGATGGGAACGAAAACGAAAATGATGGAGATCAAGGTGATGATGAAGATAAATCTGAATTAATTGGAACATATGTGACAGCAGACGGATGTGAAATAACTATTACGAGTTACAACTTATTTTTGGGTGAAATTTGGGAAGAGTGTGTTGGTGATGAACCTATTGGACCTTACAGTGAACGTTTTGTTGTTTCCTCAACTTGTTCGGATGGTAATATCTCCGGTGAAATAACTGGACTACCCTCTGGCTGGAATACTACTTTAAGCCTTGATTCAAAAAATAATACAATTTTAGAAATATTCCCTGGTGATGATGTTAGTAATATAGGTACATATGATCTAAATTTCATAATTACAGAATCTTCAAATAACTTCATAAACGAGACGAGTTTCACTTTGGTGATTTCATCGGATTGTGAAGATATAGATGAATCAGACTCAGAAAATGACTTAAATACTGGAGATGGTAATCCCGATGGAAATGATAATATATACGAAAATACCTTTCAGACTGATGATGGGTGTGAAATAACTATTTATAACCTTCCACCATCTGGATCTATTGATCAATTGTGTTCTTCTGAAGCTTTGACTTTTTATGAACAAATTATTGTTTCATCAACTTGTTCAAGTAGCGACATCATAGGAGAGGTAACCGGACTTCCTCCTGGATGGGCTGTTGATTATGGTTATGATGAATATAACAATGCGATCTTTACCTTATCTTCTTTAGTTGGAGCTGCAACTGATTCTGTTGAAGGAACTTTTAATTTAAATATAACAATTAAAGATTCTTCAAGTAACTTTATTAATGAAACTCAATTAATGATTATTATAACCCCAGATTGTGTTGATTTTGATGATGCCGATCAAGATGGAGTCCCTGATGAATTTGATTTGTGCCCTGATAGCAAAAAAGGTTTAGATGTAGATGAATTTGGTTGTAGTAGAGAGCAAGATTATAGTAATAATATAGTAGATTCAGATAATGATGGTGTCTCCGACGCTTTTGATGCATGTCCTGATACTAAAGAAGGTAGTCCAACAGATTCTTATGGATGTAGCGAAGATCAATTAATTGGAAATGAATCTCTGGCTGATGATGATAGTGATGGAATTCCTAACTTTTATGACTTATGTCCTGAAACTGACAGTGATTTAGAGGTTGATCCTTTCGGTTGTAGTAATCAACAATCTCCAGAAGAAGGAACTTTCAGTGATTCAGATTCTGATGGAGTTCCAGACGAATTTGATGAATGCCCTGAAACTGAAGAAGGACGGCGAGTAGATTACTTTGGATGTTCAAGTTCTGAAATTCCGGGAGAAAGTGATACTGATGATGATGATGATGACGGTGTTCCAAATATTAATGATGCTTGCCCAAATTCTGAATCAGGAATTACTGTTGACTTTTTTGGATGTAGTGTTAATCAAATAACCGATGAGTCTGTTCTCGAGGATACGGATTCTGATGGAATCCCAGATGTTTTTGATGCTTGCCCTAAAACTACTAGAGGTGAGTTAGTTAATGCCTTTGGTTGTGCTGAAGGACAAACTCCTGAGGATGGATCTATAGTCGATACTGATGAGGATGGAATCCCTGATGTATTTGATGCTTGTCCTGAAACTGAATTTGGTTTAGAAGTTTCTCAATTTGGATGTAGTGATAATCAAACACCTGAAGAAGGTACTTTTAAAGATTCAGATTCAGACGGAGTACCAGATGATTTTGATGCATGTCCAGAAACTTCAATTGATGAAGATGTAAATGAATTTGGTTGTTCATATGATGCTTCTCAAGAGGGTAAAACATTTATCCCTGATAATGCTTTTGAACAAACATTAATTGATTTAGGTCTAGATGATTTAATTGACAATTATGTAGATACAGAACCTCTTCAATACATTAAAGTTTTAAATTTGAGTTCATCTGAACGCTCCGATGGAAGTAAAATAGATGATTTAACAGGTTTAGAATCTTTTTCTGGACTAACAGAACTTATTGTCTCTGGAAATAATTTATTCTTCATAGATACATATAGCATTCCATATATTCAAGTACTAATTGCAGATGATAATTTAATTTCGGAAATAGACACATACGACATTCCCGATATTCAAAAATTATCTTTAAACAATAATCAACTGACTTTCATAGATGTTTCTGGAATTCCATCATTGACTGATTTAAATATTGGTAATAATGCAATCAATTCAATAGATGTTTCATCTAGTCCAGAAATTGAAAGACTTCGTTTAAACAATACACCAATTCAAAATATTGATATTTCTTCACTTGATAATCTTGAATATTTAGAAGTAATCAATACAGATATAACTTGTATAAGTGTATCTGAAGATCAACTAACTAATATTCCACAGGGATGGAAAATAAATGGCACTGCATTCTATTCCGTTGAATGTGGATATGTTAGTGAGTTTGATACTGATAATGATGGTGTTGAAAATTCTAATGACCTTTGTCCTGATACTCCAAATGGACAGCTAGTTGATGAAAATGGATGTGCTCTTGTAGATTCTGATAGTGATCTCGATGGAGTTGTTGACGAATTTGATGCTTGCCCAGATACTCCTGAAAATGAATATGTAAATGAATATGGATGTTCTGATAAACAAATTGACGGGGACTTAGATGGAATTCCTAATGAATTTGATGAATGTCCAGAATCACCAATAGGAATAGCTGTTAACGAAAATGGTTGTAGTGAAAAAGAAGAAAAGGAATCAGAAGAAAGTGCTGATGATGACAGAGATGGTGTTATAAACTCATTAGACAGATGCCCTGAAACAACAGCAGGAACTATAGTTGATGAATTTGGGTGTACTCCTAGTGAAACTGTTCAACAAACTGATACAGATACTGATCTTGATGGAGTTTTAAATGAAGATGACTTGTGTCCAGGAACAGAAAGTGGTTTAGCTGTTGATCCTTTTGGTTGCCCTCTAAATGAATCGGACAGTGATTATGATAAAGTTTCAGATGATATAGATCTATGCCCAAATACAGAACCTGGTGAAGAAGTAGATCAATATGGTTGCTCTATAAAGCAAAAAGAAGATGATACTGATTTCGATGGAATTGAAAATAGTAAAGACTATTGTCCTAATACTGCACCATACTCTAAAGTAAATTCAAATGGATGTTCAGAAGCTCAAATTGATATTGATTCTGATTTTGATGGGGTTAATAATTATGATGATCAATGTCCTGATACAAATCCTTTTGAAGAAGTAAATGAAAACGGTTGCTCTGTTTTCCAAAAAGATGATGATAGTGATGGTGTGGCTAATGGTTTAGATCGTTGTACTGCTACTCCTGAAGGGATAAAAGTTGATGGATATGGATGTTCGGCTGCTCAAATTGATGGAGATGATGATCAAGATGGCGTACTTAACAGTATTGACAAATGTCCTAGCACTCCTATCGGAACTCTTATAGACAATAAAGGATGTCCATTTTTAGCCCCTAAAATACAATCACAAGTTTTTGAGAAAACAGAAAATAGTCGTGATTCAATTGATTCAGGAATTAGAGAATATCTGGGTAAGATAATTGTTGAAGATCCAAATGCTCAACTTGCAGGAGATATTTCAAATATAGCTCTTCAAATTGTTGATAGTGAAAAAAGTGAACTGTTTGAGATTCAGAATGATTCTATATTTATAGTTGGTCGAACTGATTTTGAGGAAGAAGTGAAAATATATTTTCAAGTGAGAGCAACCAACGATAAAAACTTATCTGCTATCGCAAATATGGAATTAAATGTCCTCGATATACCTAATACAAATACTATTTCAAGCTTCGAACTCGCTGTATTTAATCTTGAAGATGAAACCAGTAGTTCGAAAGTAGATCATACACGTTACCTTAATCCTAAAGGTGAAAAAGGTGTTGGTAAATGGAAGATTAAAAAGAAAATTACTGGAGGTGCAGATGCAAGTCTGTTTACAATTCGATCACCAGAGGTTCAGAAAAATGGTGAAGGTGAATCCGATGATTATTTAGACTTTATTGTTCCTCCTGATTTTGAAAATCCTCAAGATCATAACCAGGATAATATCTATGAGGTGGAAATTGTTAATATTAATACAAATGATGGTGAATCTGCAAAACCCATTGCGGTTACGCAAAGAAATCTTGTAGTTCCAGAAGGAAATACTACTGCAATTCAGTTACAAACTGTTGCTGCATCTCCACTAGATGATACTGATGGTGATGGTATTGTAGATATATTAGACAATAGTCC
>CAJWXO010000036.1 GCA_913049755.1 uncultured Cryomorphaceae bacterium | reverse complement strand
AACTCATACTCGAGATGTAAAATGGCATACACCGAGAATCTTCCTCATGTAAAACCCTATGATGAAAAGATATGGGCTCTATTAGAGGACGCGGAGGATGTTAATATTGGGGCTTCGATGGATATTTTACACGGCGTTCATTATCGCTGGAATCGATTTTGGGATTCTTTGGATAAAAAAGATTTCGAAAAGATGTATTTCCATCCCGAGCTTGATCGAGGAGTTCCATTATCAGAGGTCCTACAATATTTTGCGTGGCATGGCGAGCACCACATTGGTCATGTAAAGTCCATGTGGAAAATTGAAGTAGCTTTATAAAGGTATCTCATTGTAATGACTAAGAATCTTATATTTTTCCTGGTTTTTGTTTCGCATTATTTTTTGCTGGGGCAAAGTAAAATAGAACTTGAGCCTATGCCTTCTTCTCCTGACTATTCAAAAATTTCTTCCTGGGCCTCACACCCTAAAATCGAAGATCCTAGTGACATTATATATAAAAGTAGTGAGCGAATTGACAAGGAAAATAGAGAGTATTACGGTGATCTTCGGGGCTCGATACCAACATTTTTTGTTTACCCCACTATTTATTTTGAAGGAAAAACATGGAACGCTGACATATTTGATGCGTCATACCGAAATGACAATAGACTTCCTTTAGCTTTTCAGGCCGCTGTATTTAATGATTTAGGACCCATATGGGCGCCTCATTATCGGCAGATGATATATGAAGGATATGTCCAAACATCTCCTGTAGAGCAAAAAAATGCTAAAACTGCATATGATACTGCTTACAATGATGTTTTTCGTGCTTTTAAGTTTTTCTTGAGAGAAAATCCAGAAGGGTCATTTATCGTTGCGGGCCATAGTCAAGGTACTGGACATTTGAAGCGGTTGATTAAAGAGTACTTAATGGTAAATCGTGAGCTTAGAAATAGAATGCTAGTAGCCTTTCTTGTTGGTGGGTGGGTCGGAATTGAAGAGATGGGTGATTTACCAATTTGTGATGATCCTACGGATATAAATTGCTGGATGTCTTGGAGGAGTTGTGGTAAAGATTTTAAGCGTAAACCATATGGTGATCATATTGGTGTGGTAAACCCTCTGACGTGGAGCTCAAATACCACTGCTGCGAAGCGTAGACTTCATAAAGGGGCGATGTATCCAAATGGCAAGAGGATTTTACGCAGGGGCTTAGTCTCTAAAATTGATGACGGATTATTAAGAATTCAAAAACTTAAAGGCCCTGTGGGTTGGTTCTTTATTTGGGAGGATTACCATAGGGCGGATTATAATTTATTCTGGTTTAATATTCGG
The DNA here is from genome assembly GCA_913049755.1 of uncultured Cryomorphaceae bacterium. The sequence continues at coordinate 8,600 of CAJWXO010000036.1, read as the reverse complement.
GAAAATATATACCGCAGGGCAAGAAAAATTGAGCGAACAGAATATTAATTCTTTTACAAGATTAGATCTTTCAAACACATATTTAAGTGCTAAACTACGTGTTGTATCATGTCTGCGTTTAAATGTACATTTGCATCCCTCGGGCAATTAGCTCAGTTGGTTTAGAGCATCGCCTTGACAGGGCGGGGGTCACAGGTTCGAATCCTGTATTGCCCACAGAAAAACCCGCTTTTTAAAGCGGGTTTTTTATGTCAATGAGATTAAACTTTTATAGGTTTTTGCGCTTATTATAATTGAAAATGTCTGACACGAAAAAAAGTTTAAATGTTGTCTGGTTGAAAAGAGATCTGCGCACTAGTGATCATGCGAGTCTTTATCAGGCGGAAAAATTAGGTATTGACTATATAGTTGTTTATCTGTTCGAGCCAAAACAGATTGACTATCCTGATTACAGCTCAAGACATCAGCATTTCATTTATAATTCGATTAGTGAAATGAATAAAAGCCTGATATTATTTAATAGAAAAGTTCATGTTTTTCACGCGGATGGAGATGTTTTTTATGAGTACTTATCAGAAAAATACAAGGTAGACACAGTTTTTTCTTATCAAGAAAGTGGAATAAAAAGTAGTTGGGACAGGGATCAAAAAATTGCAAAATTATTTCAAGAGAAATCTATCAAGTGGAAAGAGTTCGAAAATCAATCAGTTAAGAGGGGAATCACCAATAGAAAAGGTTGGGATAAGCTTTGGTTTGAATATGCTAATTCTAAAATAATTTTTAATGAATTCACTAAAAATGAATTTAATCTAGATATAACTCCATTTGATTTTAATATCGAAAAGTTTCCATTTTTGAAATCTTATCCTAGCCAATTTCAACCAGCAGGGGAGCAATATGCATGGAGATATTTGGACTCTTTTATCCAAAGTCGGGCGAAAGAATATAATAAGAACATATCTAAACCAGAAAAAAGCAGATATTCTTGTGGTAGAATTTCTACATACCTCTCTTGGGGAAACATTACCTCAAAACAAATTTTTCAGCGTGTCAAAAAGGCTCAAGAATATCAAATGAATAAGAGAAATTTTGATTCCTTTATTACGAGATTAAAATGGCGTTCACATTTTATTCAAAAGTTTGAAGTGGATTGTTCCTATGAAGAAATTTGTATTAATAATGGGTATGAGCAAATGAGTTACCCGAATAACGATTTTTTACTGGATCAATGGAAAAAAGGGCAAACAGGATTTCCATTAGTTGATGCATGTATGCGCTGTTTAATTGATAATGGATGGCTTAATTTCAGAATGCGTGCTATGTTAGTTTCTTTTTTATGTCACTATCTGGAGCAAGATTGGCGCCGAGGAGTTTATCATTTAGCTCAACTATTTCTGGATTATGAGCCAGGTATTCATTATCCTCAATTTCAAATGCAAGCTGGGGTAACTGGGATAAATGCGATCAGAGTATATAATCCTGTGAAACAATCAAAGGAGAAAGATTTAGATGGGAATTTCATAAGGAAATGGGTTCCAGAATTATCAAAAATTAATAGTGCATTGATCCATGAACCATGGAAGCTTACCGATATTGATTTGATAGATAATAGTATTCCTGAGATATACAGATCACCCATAATTTCATATGAATTATCCACTACTCAAGTGAAAAAACAACTTTGGGAGCTTAGGAAAAATGATATGGTAAAAAAAGAATCAAAAAGACTTTTAAAAATTCATGTTCGACAAAAAAAGAATAAAATTGTTTAAGATTTAATCACATTCTAAATATTAAAAAAATGAGCGACTCTTCTGTTTTACATAAAGCAAATACACGTGGGAGCCAAGACCACGGATGGTTAAAGGTTAACCATACATTTAGCTTTGCTAATTATCATAATCCAAATAGAATGCATTTTGGTGTTCTTAGAGTATTAAATGATGACTCTATCGCTGGGGGGAAGGGATTTGGAACGCACCCACATGATAATATGGAGATTATAACAATACCCCTGGAAGGGGCCTTGGCTCATAAAGATAATATGGGCAATGGAACGATTATTAAAAACGGAGATGTCCAAGTAATGAGCGCAGGGACAGGCATAACTCACAGTGAATTTAATTCAAATGAGGATCACGCAGTGAAAGTATTGCAAATTTGGCTGTTTCCAAACAAGAAGAATGTAACTCCTCGTTATGATCAAATTTCCCTCGAGGATATTGAGGTTAAAAATGAATTTTATCAGATTTTATCTCCTAATCAAAATGACCAGGGTGTATGGATTCATCAAAATTCATGGTTTAGTATGGCTGAATTTGATATCGATAAAGAAGTTAATTACAATTTAAATTTAGCCTCTAATGGTATATATATTTTCATCATTGAAGGCCAAGCTGAAGCAGGAAAAGAGGTGTTAGAAAAGAGAGATGGATTTGGCATCTGGAACATTCAGAATATAAATATATCTGCATCTAAGGGGACTAAAATCCTTTTAATGGAAGTTCCAATGACTTTAAGTGAGTTGGTTTAATCCCAGAACATAATACTGCTTACCAAGCAATTAAATTTAATTTTTTGGTTAACATTTTCAATGTTACCGCTAGAAAATATGGATTACAATAGAAACGAAATACTTAAAATCATACTCTCCTGTATTTTTATTTTTTTGGGATGCGGTAATGTAAATGATGATTGCAATATTTCTCAATATCCAAATGCTCCTGGGGTGGAGTAGTTTTCTTAAGATTGAATCTTTTTAGATATTCATATAATTTTATTTATATCCTGTTTGTGCTTTGTATCATTGTTGTATGTACGAGCCTAAAATAATTCACGCTATCTCTGGTCCTAGAAACATTAGTACGGCATTGATGTATGCATTTGCCCAGAGGCCTAATTGTTTTGTTATTGATGAGCCATTCTATGCTTCATTTTTGAAAAGAACAGGATTAAAGCATCCAGGTCGAGAGGAAACTTTGAATTCTTATCCAAATAGTCCAGACGGAGTGATAGAGCGAATTCATAAATTTATTAGTTCATCTGGCAACAAAGAGATATATCTAAAAAATATGGCTCACCATATGACAGATGTTTCTTGGGAATGGGCTTCAAATGCAATTCATATTTTTTGGATAAGACACCCTCGAAAAGTAATACGGTCTTTTTCTAAGGTGCTTCCTGAGCTAAGCCTTTCAGATATTGGGATTGTTGAGCAAGTAAATCAATGGAGAAGTATTCAAAAATTGCCGGGTCGAAAAATTATTGTCGATAGTGATGAAATGCTCTTTGCTCCCAATAAGACTTTCCCAATTATATGTGATGCTTTGGGGATACCATTTTATCCCGAAATGCTTGCTTGGCCAAGAGGAGAAAAAGAATACGATGGGACATGGTGGCCTTATTGGTATTCAAATGTCCACAAAACTTGTGTTTTTGGAAAAGGTTCTGAATTGGGTGAGCCTTTACTGCCTAAATATTCGAATATTGAAATAAAGGCAATGCCTTTCTATAATGAGCTATATGTTGACCGCATTATATTTGAGTGATAAAGGAAATAATTGTGGTCAGCATATTTTTGGTATTCATTTTCTCATTATGAGTTGAGCAGTTTTCTTTTCAATTACTTTTAATAAAAAAAACAAATTCACATGCTTCAAAAATATGATGACCGCAATGCTTCAATAAAAGTTTGGATTAAGGACAAACTGGTAGATCGAGAGAACGCAATGGTTTCTGTTTTTGATTCATCTGTTCAAGGAGGAGATGCAGTTTGGGAAGGTATTCGTGTATATAAACAAGGAGTCTTTTGTCTTGATCGACATTTAGATAGATTAGAAGACTCCGCTAGAGCTATGGCTTTTTCAGATATACCTTCTCGAGAATTTACTAAAAACGCAATTTTTGAGACTTTAAGGGCAAATGGTATGACAGACAATGTCCATATCCGATTGACCTTATCAAGGGGAGAAAAAATAACATCGGGAATGGACCCACGCCTCAACACCTATGGATCTACTTTAATTGTCCTAGCAGAGTGGAAGCCTCCTGTTTATGATAACGATAAGGGTATAAAAATAATTACTTCTTCAATTCGAAGAAATAGCCCCATGAATTTAGATTCTAAAATTCATCATAATAATTTAATTAATAATATTCTAGCAAAGATTCAGGCAAATCATGCGGGAGCCGATGACGCTTTGATGCTTGATAATTATGGATTCATATCAGAGATGAATGGAACAAATATTTTTATTGTCAAGGATAATATTCTTTATACTCCGCAGCCGGATGCATGTCTCCACGGAATAACGCGTGCGCTAATTATTGAGACAGCTAAAGACCTTAATATAGATGTTAGAGAAAGAAACATTAGTTTGACAGAACTATATTGTGCAGATGAAGCTTTTGGGACTGGGTCAATGGGTGAATTAACTCCAATATATGAAGTTGATGGCCGTCTAATATCCGATCGGAGGAATAACAATATAACTTCAATTTTATCTGATGCTTTTCATAAGCTCGCACTAAATTATTGCACTAAATTTTAGCTATGAAAAAACTCTTATTCCCTTCACCTAGTCGGATTGGAAAATCCATTTTTCAAGAATTAATATATTTTTTGTTTCGTTTTCATGTTGGCTATACCATGGCGATTGGTGCGGGCCTAGGAAAGATAAAAGACTTTCCTGTTTCTCAAAAATTTATTGATAGTTTAACCAAGGCTGGATGGGTTTTCCCAGAATTTTTAGCAATTATTGCCGGATGGGGAGAGGTTATTGGTGGAGCACTTATCGCTCTTGGACTATTTGGAAGAATAGGAGGAATTACGATTGCAATCATAATGGTGGTCGCTGCTTTCATAAAACATAATACAATGTTTTTAATAGAAATGGATACGGCACAACTTTATCTTTTTTGTGCAATTGTTATTTCAGTTTTTGGGAATGGAAGGTTTTCAATTGACTTTTTCCTTTTCAAGAAATAAATCGATTTCCCTGCGGAAATAGTAACTACTTTCAGTTTAAAGAAGAGTTTCTTCCTCACTAAGAATAACGCTTCGAATGGAATCGATTTGACCTGTTAGTTTATTCAAATATTGATCTCTTTTCCCCATCGCTACGGGTCCAACAAGTAACGATCTTTTTATAAAATTATCTAGCCAGTTTTTGGTCTGTTTATTGAAAGCTGAGTTGCTAGTTTCAATAAAATTGAATGTATTGAAGCTCAAAAAAGTATGTGAATTATTTTGACTTCGTATATGCACCGCATTGTTACCTACTGATAAATCACTTATGTACCAATTAAAATCGGCACCTGTGGGCTCTCCTGTAATTGGGTTTATTTTTTTTCCAGTATCAGATTGGACTCGCATAACTCTAAGTAAATTTTCGAGTTCGTTTAGTATTTCTAATGCATCTTTTTTTTTATTTATCATACCAGTTTCCCAACAATATTGTAATTGTTTGAGAGTGGCAACATAACTAGAGTTTGTCCATATCTCAGTCGAGGGTATTTGCGAATAGCTTCGCATAATCTCCAAATCTCGTTTATGTCTCTCTTCAGGTATTATATAATCGCTGTAAGTTAAATTGGCCATTTCAGTCAGACCCAAGATGCTCTTTCCCCAGTAAAAAGATTTGAGCTTTAAAAGTGAAGGGTATTGATAAATATAAAATAGGGGGAAATCCAAGGCGAAGTAATACATATGAGAATCGCTGCCAAAATTTTCAAATCGAAGCATTCGATCCATGATTCTATTTGAATGGGCTTCATAGTCTTCAATCCCCTCAATAGGCACTCCAGCATCAAAATCTACACGTTTTAGGGCATCTATACCTACGCTATCTAGTGAAAGGCCAAAATGATCAGCAAGTTTAAAAGACTCTTCATACGTCAATGCTGTCTCCCCTCGCAGTCGACGATAAGTAGAGTCATTGCCAATTCCTAAAACCACGCTCAAAGTTTCAACAGCATTAAGGTGTTCGGGTATTCTCTGCTGGACTAATTTGAGGAATTCAACTTGCTTACTAAACATAGAGTAATTTGGAAAGGAGTGTAAATTATTTAGAACTAGTATAAATATATAAAAGTTATGGAACTGTTCAGGTTTTGGGTTGAAAAATTAAATAATTCAGGAAATATTTTTTCTTTCTTCTTATCAAAAATAAAATGTTCCATGATTGGTTTTTTCTCTAAGGGAAAACATTCTAATCTAAAGTTAGTTTTTAATAAAAAGTCGATAAGAGATTAATCAAATGAACTTCAAATCATATTTTTTATAAAATCATTCCTGCAGCAACTGTTGATCCAGTGACATTATCTATGAGGATAAAAGATCCAGTTATGCGATTGCTAGAATAAGAATCATAAACTATAACTTTTGTTGATTTTAAACTTATCTGAGCGATTTCATTTGAACACAATGGCCCTTTAGAAGTCTCAAAATTTAAGGTTTGAACATTTAAAAGACCCTTAATGTCAGTGATCATAGAATTGGTTTCATTTGTTCCTTGGCGTAGGATATATTTTGACCCTAATCTTTGTGGCTCATTATCTAACCAACAAATTGTTGCTTCTAAGGTTGCTTCAACAAATGGGTCATCACCGCTGCACAATGTATCTCCTCTACTAATATCAATATCATCTTTCAGTGATATAGCTATACTGTCTCCTGTTAAGGCTTTTTCTATAGATAAATCACCTCGGAATATTCCTTTTACCAAACTGGATTTCTTGGAAGGATAAATAGTAATCAAATCCCCTAGTGAAACCTGTCCAGAAGCAATCCTACCTGAATAACCGCGATAGTCATGGTGTTCATTTGAATGAGGCCTGATTACGTTTTGAATTGGCATCCTAAATGAATTTGTCAATGCGGGTTTATCGATTTTTACTGTTTCTAAATGATTCAATAAAGTGGGGCCACTGTACCAAGGCATATTCTCACTTGGGTCAACAATATTATCACCTAAAAGAGCAGATATAGGTATAAATTCAACAGCTCTCAGATTACAAGAGGTTTTTACAGCCTCAAAATCTGATACTATTTGATCATAGCTTTTTTCATCAAAATCAACTAAATCCATCTTGTTGATGCAAACCATAACTGAAGGGATACCCAATAATCCTGCGATGAAACTATGTCTTCTTGTTTGTTCAACAACACCCTGTCGTGCATCTATTAATATGAGTCCAGCATCTGCAGTTGATGCCCCAGTAACCATATTGCGGGTATATTGGATATGTCCAGGAGTATCCGCAATTATAAACTTTCTAGCGGGAGTTGAAAAGTATCTGTAGGCAACATCAATTGTGATTCCTTGCTCTCTTTCATCCTTGAGACCATCACTAAGAAGACTAAAGTCAATTTTATCAAGCCCTTTTCGACGACTAGTTTTTTCTACTGACTCCATTTGATCTATGTATACACTCTTTGAGTCATATAAAAGACGTCCGATAAGGGTAGATTTTCCGTCATCCACAGAACCTGCAGTAGTAAATCTTAATAAATTCATAGTTTAAATAGTAATCTTATTATTAGAAATATCCTTCTTTTTTTCTGTCCTCCATTGAATTTTCACTTCTCTTATCATCTTCTCTATTCCCGCGTTCTGTCTGTCTTGAGGTTTCAATCTCATGAATAACATCATCTAATTCAGTAGCTTCAGATTCTATCCCACCAGTGATAGTTATATCGCCAAGGGTTCTGAATCTGATCATTTTTTCTTGAGGCACTTCTGTGGCTTTAAGTTTGATAAATGAACTTACAGGGAGCCATGAATCACTCCGCCAAATAACATTCCTTTTTCTAGCAAAATAGAGTTCAGGTAATTCAATTTTTTCTCTTCTTATGTAGTGCCAAATATCCATTTCAGTCCAATTTGAGATTGGAAATACTCTAAAATGTTCTCCTGGGAGTTTTTTCCCATTAAAAAGATTCCAGAGTTCTGGCCTCTGGTTTTTAGGATCCCATTGTCCAAAATCGTCACGGTGACTAAAGAAGCGTTCTTTTGCCCTAGCTTTTTCCTCATCTCGCCTTGCACCGCCCATTAGGCAGTCGAATTTATTTTTTTCTATAGTTTCAAGAAGGGTAATTGTTTGTAGTCTATTCCGATTGGCCATCGAACCAGATTCTTCTTGCGCAGTGCCATTATCAATGGACTCTTGAACTAATCCAACTACGAGTTGAGTTTTCATCTTTTTTACAAATTCATCACGGAATTGAATTGCTTCAGGAAAATTATGACCCGTGTCTACATGAACCAATGGAAAAGGTATGCTGGCTGGAAAAAATGCTTTTCTAGCCAGATGACTCATCACTATGGAGTCTTTTCCTCCAGAAAAAAGAATCCCAGGATTTTCAAACTGAGCATATACTTCTCGGATTATAAACATTGCTTCCGATTCTAATTCGTCTAAATGATCATACATGGTTTTCAGATATAAAAGAAATAATTCTATTTGAGCATTCTTTGAGATCCATAGTGTCAGTCTCAACTTTTATTGTCGGATTTATTGGGGCTTCAAAAGGAGAAGAAATTCCTGTAAAATTTGAAATAATTCCTTGACGGGCTTTTGAATAAAGGCCCTTTACATCT
>CAJWXO010000035.1 GCA_913049755.1 uncultured Cryomorphaceae bacterium | reverse complement strand
TTTACAAATTTTTTTTTGATAATTTTTCCAGGGTCATTTGTTATTTCCATCAAGCTCTTACTAAGAATCCAACCATTAGGATCATCAAGATTCAATCGGTTCATCAAGTTGATCCACCAGTCATAGTGAGAAATTAATTCCTCTGGTATTTGATTCAGAATATTTAAAATGGTGAGACTTATGTCATGTGATATTTCCTGAAAATGTTTTTCAAGTTTTCTCAATGAAGCTTGAGCCTCCTTATGTTGTTTTAGAGACCATTTATTCAGTCTTTTCAGAGCATCAATAGAGGTCTCTCTGGTTAATTGCTGAGACATTTCAAGTAAAGCGGGAAATATATCTGCATTTTTCTCATTATCAACATTTGACTCTGCAAATTGCACTAGAAGCTCTGTCAAAGAGGACTGTTTACCAATGTCTTGAAGTAATCTATTTACTGCTAAATCTAAAAGGAGGTCCTGTTCAATTTCTACTTCAAATTTTCCAGGAAGGCCAAGTTCTATTGCAAATGTGCGAACCAACCTGTGCGTAAACTGGTCTAATGTTCCAATTGCAATTGACCCGTAATCATGAAGCATCTCCTGAAGTACAATTCGAGATCTATGAGCGAGTTCAGTTTCCGAAATTCCTAGAATATCTTTTATTGTTAAACCGATATCTGAAGAAGTTCCAAGATTTATATTTTCAGAGAATTCCTTGAGGGTTTCAAGGATTCTTCTTTTCATCTCATTGGCAGCTTTATTTGTAAATGTTAAAGCCAATATTGACGCGAATTTCTTCGGATTATTTATATCACTAAGTGACAAAGCAATATATTCCGCAACAAGCCGATATGTTTTTCCAGCTCCAGCACTTGCACTAAAAACAGAAACCGATGCTTTACGCAATTCTAAACTACCCATAGTTTAAAGATAACCAAGCTCCGAGATGGTTTTGTACCTTTATCTAACAATCATTTTAAAATCCACACAAAAATGTTTACGCTCCCTAATCTTCCTTTCGCATACAGTGCACTTGAACCACATATAGATGCTTTGACAATGGAAATTCACCATTCCAAGCATCATCAGGCATATATTAATAAAGTCAATGCCGCAATTGATGGTAAGGATCTAGCAGAAAAGTCAATTGAAGAACTAATAGTACAAAACAATGATACTCCTGCAGTTCGTAATAATGGAGGGGGGCATTTTAATCACTCCCTATTTTGGACAATTTTAAGCCCTAATGGAGGAGGCTCTCCAAAAGGAGAATTAGCTGATGCAATAAATGCATCATTTGGTTCTCTTGAGGAATTTAAAGCTGCCTTTTCAAAAGCTGCCGCAACTAGATTTGGCTCAGGATGGGCCTGGATGTGTGTTCACCCTGGAGGTAAAGTTGATGTCTGCAGTACTGCTAATCAAGACAATCCTTTGATGCCAAATATTGGTTGTGGAGGAGTGCCTATTTTAGGATTAGATGTTTGGGAACATGCATACTATTTGAAATATCAAAATCGTCGACCAGATTATGTTAATGCCTTTTTTGAAGTCATCAACTGGCAAGAGGTTTCAAGACGGTATTCTGAAAGTAAATAAAGAAATAAGACTTAATTTCGGATTTAAATTATTTAAAGCCCCTTGTTCGAAGCTTGGGGCTTTTTTATTCTATTTATGGAAGATTACCCCTGTTTTTTCTGAAAAAGAAGCCCACGTATTATGGGTAATCCAATCCCCAAGATTAATAAATTGCTTACCATTTGGGAGTTCTTCTACCATAGGTAAATGTCGATGTCCAAAAACCCAAGTGTCAATTTCAAGTTCTTCTGATTTCCTTGAAGCATATTGATAAAGAAGCTCTTCCTCCTTTGGCAATTGAATTATGTCTTTCCCCCCAGTTCGAGCTCTTGAATTCTTAGATAACCATGATGCCAAGCCTATTCCCAAATCAGGGTGAATTAAACGATACATCCATTGAAATGGCTTGAAGAGAAATACCTTTTTCAAAATCTTATATCCATTATCTCCCGGACCTAAGCCATCTCCGTGACCAATATAAAAACGATGATTATTCCAAGAGTGAATAACAGGTTTATGACATACTTCAAATCCTATTTCCTCTACTAAGTATTCCCTAACCCAAAGATCATGGTTCCCCGGGAAAAAATAGAGTTTTATTCCAGAGTCAGACATATCTGCAAGTTTTCCTAAAATTCGAACAAACCCTTTTGGAACAGCATGTTTATACTCAAACCAAAAATCAAAAAGATCACCAACAATATAGATTGCTTGAGCATCACTCTTGATTTTATCCAGCCAATCGCAAAACAAGCGCTCTCTTTTTAAAGACTCCCCATGATTTGGAGCACCTAAATGTAAATCGCTTGCAAAGTAAATTTGCTTATTTGCATAAAGCTCAAAATAACTTACCATCACAACAAATATAATGGGCATAATTGAGTCAGGAGTATTCATTTTTAAATGGCTTGTGACCAAAGTTAGGAATGCCTAACTTGTGACCGGTTTCAAATAAAATAATCTCAAATATGGAGCAGTTCGCATCAGAAAATCCAGTTCTTTTAGCGCTAATGGCCACGACATTCACCTGGCTGCTTACCGCATCTGGAGCGGCTCTAGTATTTTTATTCAAAGAGATGCCAAGAAAATGGCTTGATGGAATGCTTGGGTTTACTGGAGGGGTAATGATAGCTGCAAGTTATTGGAGTCTTCTTGCCCCCTCTATCGAATTGTCTGAAAACCTAGGATACATACCGTGGTTGCCCCCTGCAATTGGGTTTTTCTGTGGGGCAATGTTTCTTTTTGGTCTAGACAAACTTATCCCACATCTTCATATTAATTTCAATAAATCCGAAGCCGAAGGAGTAAAAACAGATTGGAAATCAACTACTTTATTGGTACTGGCAATAACCATCCATAATATTCCTGAAGGGCTCGCTGTGGGTGTAGCATTTGGAGCATTTGCTGCTGGAATTGATGGCGCAACACTCGGTGCTGCAATAGCATTGACAATAGGTATTGGAATTCAAAACTTCCCGGAAGGTATCGCGGTAAGCTTCCCGCTCCGTCGCAAAGGAGTTTCAAGATTTAAAAGTTTCTGGTATGGCCAATTAAGTGCAATTGTTGAACCGGTAGCTGGTGTCCTTGGTGCAGTTGCTGTATTCTATATGCAGCCGATGCTACCATTTGCTTTGGCATTTGCAGCAGGAGCGATGATTTATGTAGTTATAGAAGAAGTGATTCCCGAAACACAACGGGATAGATATACTGATGTTGCAGCATTAGGCTTTATAGCTGGTTTTATTGTGATGATGTGTCTTGATGTAGGACTAGGTTAATTGAAACTACTGGAAAAGCTTAAATACATCGTTTCCGTTTACCAGTAAGAATAATCCAAAAAGAAGAAAAAATCCGATCATCTGGGCGGTCTCCATAACTTTAGTTGACGGAACTTTTCCCGTTATCATTTCAATTAAGACAAAGACCACATGCCCTCCATCAAGAGCAGGAATGGGTAGAATATTCAAAAACCCTAGGGCAAGGCTTAAAAAGGCCGTGAAACTCCAAAAGTGATGCCAATCCCATTCCGTTGGGTATTGCTGAAGAATTGCAATGAACCCTCCTGCTTCCTTATATGCTCCTGTTTCAGGTTGAAATATTAGTTTTACCTGACGTATATAAAACCCCAATTTAGTAACTCCTTGATTCCATCCTTCTTTGACCGCTCCAAAACCACTATACTTAACGGTTGTTAAGGGAAATAATTCTGATAAATTACGTTTATAATAAACGCCCATCTGGCCATTATCTCCAATGTTAAAAGTATAAGATAGTTTACTGTCCGCTCTTAGAACTCCAATAGTTACTTCTTCCCCAGCAAAATTTGGAATTTCACTTATATATTGATCAAAATATGGCATACTCTGTCCGTTTAAAGAGATAATTTTATCTCCAGGAAGTATACCTGCTTTTTCTGCAGGCGATCCTTCTACAAAATCTTTCACAAAATAAGGGATTCTTGGTGTCATCCACGGAGCTTTAGACTCTATTGCTTTTGCAACAAAATCCGTAGTTATCGGTAAAGTAATAATTTTATTTTCACGAGAGATTTGCATCATTGAACCTGAACCTAGAAGCATTTCAATACTTATATCTGAAAATCTATCCAGATTATTTCCATCGATAGCAATTATTCTATCACCTGTTTCCAAGCCCAATTCACGTCCCAATTCATTGACCCAAATGCCATCTTTTAAGCTTTCATTAGAGACATACGTATCTCCATAATAGGCCATCATTCCAGAGTATATAACTATAGCAACAATAAAATTAACGGTGACACCACCCAAGAGAATGATTAGTCTCTGCCATGCGGGTTTAGAGCGAAATTCATGAGGTTCAGGGGGTTTGGACATTTGGTCCTTATCCATTGACTCGTCAACCATACCCGAAATTTTTACATATCCGCCAAGAGGAAGCCAGCCAATGCCGACCTCTGTTCCCCTTATTTTAGTTTTAACTAATGAAAACCATGGATCAAAAAAGAGATAGAACTTTTCGACCCGAGTTTTAAAGGCAATAGCAGGAATAAAATGGCCTAGTTCATGAAGAACCACCAATAAGGAAAGGCCAAGAATAAATTGAAGAATTTGTATAATCATAATAAAAGTGCGACGAAGGTACAATGCCTTCTTAACTTCGGCAATACAATGAAGTATTTAGTCAATCAAAAAAAGACAATTGAGTTTAATTCAGATGTCAAAGTAGATATTATAAAATTAAGTGATACTGAATATCGCATACAGAAGGGGCCTCAACACCTGCGTGCTTTTCTGATAAAAAATGATCCTAAAACTAAAAACAGTTCATGGTGGATCAATGGTATTAAATATAACGTGAATTCAAAATCTGGCCTAGATGAAATGCTTGAAAAACTAGGTATGGATGATGGCAGCAAAGCTAAAGTAGATCAAATTTTTGCTCCTATGCCAGGGCTCGTATTAGAAGTTAAATTCTCAGAAGGAGACACTATAGCAAAGGGAGAGAGTGTCATAATTCTAGAAGCTATGAAAATGGAAAATATTATAAAATCCCCCATCGATGGGGTCGTAAAACAGGTGCATGTGAAAAAAGATCAAACGATAGAGAAAAACACCTTGATTATTTCGTTTGAATCATAAAAAAAGGGGGGTTAAAATATAACCCCCCTTTCCTAAATAATTAGGATCTAATTAGAAATTGATTTTGTAACTGATGTTGAAGTTTCGGCCCCAGTTAGTAAATCCATATCGTATATCTGTTCCATCAGAATTGTTTACTCCTTCAATGAACCCTTGATAATCCAAAGCATTAAAACATTGAACTTGGAGGTATCCTTTATCTGAAGTCTTCCAGCCAAACCGAAGGTCTAGTTGGCCAAATGATTGCAATTGATATGGCTGAGATTTATCTGCCTCAGTTTCATAATCAGAAGGATCATAAGAAGCATATAATCTATCGTTGTAGATATAGGTGGCTCCAAAATCAAGAACATCGGTAAACTGCCAACGAGCTCTTCCTCCCAATTGAGTCTGCGGAGCATTTCCCACATACAGACCATCTGTATACGCAGCACCTTCGGTGATTGATTGGTCAATATCTGATTGCAACTGATAAGTTGCATCTCCTGACCATCTCCAGTCACCTGCAGAAGCTATTGCCCCTATTGATATGTCATTAGAAACTTTTGTGGTCATCTCCAATTCTACACCTTGGTGAACAGCGCCAATCCCCTGGATAAGAGCTCTAGTTGTTCCTCCATCAGCTGTCGGTATGCGACCTGACAATAGTGTCTTATTTGACCATATCGTTCTATACGCATTGACATTTAAAGAAGTAATTTTTGATTTATATCCATAACCAACTTCAAATGACTGCACACCTTCATTTACAATGTTATCCGAGAGAATGTTTTGATAATTCTGAAACATAAATCCAAAAAATGGAGCTCTTGAATAAAGACCGTAGTTAACATAAATATTATTGAATTCATCCACATTATAGTTAGCCCCTAACTTAAAATTATACCCCGGAAGAGTAATCGATTCTGAAGTTTGAGTGGGCACCTCTAAATAGTTGTATCTATCAATCCTTGTATAAGTTGTGCTTGATACACTTCCTGCAAGAAAAGCAGATAGTTTGTCTTTAGAATATTCAAATTGTCCAAATGCTCCTCCATAACCAACTTGCCCATCGTTATCGTATGCGATACGATTTTCAGGAGCAGTTTCAGCAAATACATTCCAATAAGATGTAGCATTAGAACTTATACCCATATTTTGGGAGGGCCGAGAATCAACAGCATATTTATACTTTTCTTCCCAATGTTGCCCACCAAGTAAATTTCTAACCTCACGGAAATGCTCTCCGGTATAAGTACGAGCATCAATACCTGCAATCAAATTAAGATTGTCATTTATCTTTCGTGAATATGTAGAAAGAGCGCCAAACCATGTGTGATTATTTACTGAATTTCTTAAAATAGTAGCAGATCCGCCATCAGCTGAAGCTTCATTATCAGTGACTGCAGCATCCCAGTTTATGTAACCATTCATATCGCCAGCACCATTACCGTATACAGGAGCATAATCTCCAAGAGGGCCAGAGCCTCCACCATGTCCAAATGAAAAATATGCCGATGTGTTTAGTTGTGATTTACTATCAATATTCCAATAGTGGTTCAAGGCTACTTGTGGCTTGTGATAATAATTGTTTCGCTGATTAAGTTCAACCATATCGCCGTCTTCGTTGGTGATATAGCCAAGGTCTTTGTTATACTTACCTCCGAACTGTGTTACTTCTGCACGACTAAGCATTCGGTCACGTTGCCCGTGCTCCTGAGGAGCTCCAAGAGCAGTAAATACAAGACGATGATTTTTACTTAACTCTTTAGCGTAAGAAAAGAAGTAAGAATAAGCCTTTACATAAGTGCCATTTGCCCAACCGTTTCCTTGCGTTGAAGATAACACCACAGACATTGCAGAATTATTTGCCAATTTCCCTGAATTATAACCGATCAGAGCCTTATATTTTCCGTAGTCGGTAGCAGAAAATTCTGCAAAAGTTGATTCTTTTGAATTTGTAGACTTCGTGATTAAGTTCATAGTTCCACCTACAGAGTTGATCGCTAATCGAGAAGCTCCAAGTCCTCTTTGAACCTGAATTGTCTGAATCGCATCACCAAGACCTGCCCAATTTGACCAATAAACTTTACCACTCTCCATATCGTTGACAGGAACACCATTAATGAGTACAGCGATATTAGTTTGATCAAATCCACGAATATTAATTCGAGCATCACCGACACCACCACCTTGTTTTGTGGCATAAACGGCAGGTGTCATTTTTAATACCTCCGGAAGTTCTTGAGATCCCAGCTGCTCATTAATTGTTTTAACAGATAATGTAGAGTACGCAACAGGTGTTTTACGATCTATCGCATATGATGAAATAATTTTTATTTCATCAAGTTCTGTATACATCGAATCAATTTTTTCCATTGCTTTAACATCCGCAATTTCATCGATGTTTTTTGCTACAGTTGTCTGGCCAGCGGCGGTAAAGCCTAGGCTAACAAATGCACCAAAAAGAAGTTGTTTGACTAGAGTTGATTTTTGTTTCATAAATCCTTTTTTATTATTTGTTTAGGGGTTCATCACACAAATAAAACACAAAAGATCTTAGTCTCTATTGCTAAAATATTAATCAAACATTAAATACTTAAGAATTAGCCGTAAAATCGACAAAATGAACAACTAATACCATCCATCTAAATCCCTTCTATCTCGTTTTGTTGGCCTCCCAGACCTTCCGTTACTATTGATTTTTAGAGCCAAATTCAATAATTTTCTCTTCTCAATTTCTTCACTGGGAGTCGTCGTTTTCATAAAGTTTTCAACAAGTGTCATTTTTACACGAGATTTTGGAAAATCCATAACCATATGAGTAGTATAATAACCTTTATGTCTTATTCTAAATATTTCTCCTATTTTTAAAACTCTACTTGGCTTAATTACAATATCTGAAATTGAAACCTTGCCCGATTTAATTCCTGCAGCCGCTAAACTTCGAGTTTTAAATAATCTAATTGACCAGAAAAAACTATCAGCACGCATTTGAGGAAATTCAATTAAAATCTATAAGATTAGTCAACTCATTTCTTCGGAGTTCTATGTCCTCATTCTTGAGTTTTTCTAGCCCTTCTGGGCCAAAAGTCTCCACACAAAAAGAAGCCATTGTTGATGCGTAAATCAATGCTTTTTTCATATTATTAAATGAAATGTCATCTGTTTTCGAAAGATATCCCATAAAGCCTCCAGCAAAAGTGTCGCCTGCGCCAGTAGGGTCAATTACATTCTTTAATGGAAGAGCTGGAGCAAAAAATATTTCTCCTTCTTTTCCAAATAATAATGCGCCATGCTCCCCTTTTTTAATAATCAATATACTCGGCCCCATTGTTTGTATTAACTCTGCAGCCTTTGCCAAATTGTTTTCTTCAGCAAGTTGTCGCGCCTCTTCGTCATTAATGGTCAAAACGTCTACCAATTTGATCATTTTTTTCAAATCATCCAAAGTGGCATCCATCCATAAATTCATAGTATCCATAACAATGAGCTTAGGTCTGTTCTCTAATTGTTCCAAAACTCTCAATTGTATAGCGGGGACCAAATTGCCCAGCATTAAATACTTACAGTCTTTGTAATTGTCTGGAATAACCGGATCAAAGCTTTCTAGAACATTTAATTGAGTGTCTAGAGTATCTCTGCTGTTCATATCCACATGGTACTTCCCTTTCCAAAAAAATGTTTTCCCTTCTTTTATGATTTGAAGGCCCTCTGTATCAATGTTTTTCCTTTTTAATAAATCAATATGCGCATCAGGGAAATCTCCCCCCACGACAGAAACAAGATTTACATGGTCAACAAAATAGCCAGCTGACATGCCTATATAAGTGGCAGAACCTCCAAGTATAGATTCACGAACTCCAAACGGAGTTTCTAGACCATCAAACGCAACAGTTCCGACAACAAGTAAGCTCATATTCTTTTATTTTTTTTATGGTTAGTACAAATATACCTTTACAGCTTGTAGTAATATGAGTCTATTCGTATTATTGCACCCCGTAAAGGAAAATTCCTCCTTAGCTCAGTTGGTTAGAGCATCTGACTGTTAATCAGAGGGTCCTTGGTTCGAGCCCAAGAGGAGGAGCAATAAAACTCTGCATTTTATTAATGCGGAGTTTTTTGTTTTTGGCCCTTAGGCCCGCTGTTCTCCGCTATAAAGGTTGAGCATGACGAACATTCACTATTTATACATTCTCCATTCAAAGGCAATCGATAAATACTATGTAGGGGTCTCTCGTAACCCTTGGAAAAGGGTTGATTATCAAAGGAAAACCATGGCAAAGCATTCACCGGCAAAAGCTCCGGCTGGGGATTAATAGCAATCTTTCAATGCTCTTCAAACCCCCATGCCCTTCGAATTGAAAAATTCATAGTTTTACTAAATTCCTCAACTTAATGTGACAGAACCAGACCTGACTAAAGTACAAGCCCCAGTGGGTAAAAAAGGTACTCAACAAAAAACAAGACCCAATAGAATTGGTAAAATACTTTTACATCCTTCTTGATGAAGGGGTTCGCTTTTGAAGAGCCCAATAAAAACAATCCCCACACAACGAAATGAAAAGAAGACAAGAATACTGTATTGTAACCAGGCAGTCCAACTCCGCCCCAGAGAACGAGCGTTAAATAAGAAAAGGACACCAAAGAAATAGCTCCGCGAAAAGCCCACCGAGAACCGCGATTAACAGCTAACGTTTTTATTCCATGATTGCGGTCTCCTTTGATGTCCGGTATGTCCTTTAACCAGGCAATTCCAACACTGAAAAGGATCATAAACAAGACCAGGGGCCACATATATAGCGGGAATTCCAGCGTCTCCGGAATTTCCCATTGAA
>CAJWXO010000034.1 GCA_913049755.1 uncultured Cryomorphaceae bacterium | reverse complement strand
CTGATTGATGGATCTTATACTCAGCCAGTCATATATGAATTGTGAAAATGGACCTATGACCTGTTCAGGGTCCCAATGCAACTTTCTTAAAATTCCAGGATATTTGTATCTGGGTTCTGAATGTTTTGATGAGGTGCTAACCCAAACTCGATTCCCTGCGTCTGAAAGCCCTCTGGAAATGTGGTCAACCATTTCTTCAAACCCTCCATATCTATTTGGCATCCCCCTAGATCCACTGAATGCGATGAATCGGGTCTGAGTAGAATAAATATTCTCTAAACTTTCAGCAGCTTTATTCCATGAATATCTATCAAGTGATGCATTTTTCTTTGGATTTTCATATGCTGATAAAACGGATATCGCAATTTGTTCCGCAACAGGCGAGCATACAAAAACATCTTTCTCAAGTTCTTTTGAACTTTCAGCATTTTTAGAGAGAATTACTTGGCATTTGGCTTGGAGACCTTCAATTGATGTTAGTCCAAAAGTTTCAAAAAGTGATGGAATTATCACTGCATAAGTTTTCGATAATAATTCAGGTATTTTATCCCTGTTAATTGCATTTGTCCAAATAACGTTAGCCCCATGATCTTTTGCTTCTTTTATTGCAAGCTTAAAATATTTAACATATGTTTTATGGTTTAATCCTTCATCTCCAATTATCGTCAAAGGTTCTTTAAAACCTTTTTTACTCAGGATTTTCCATGCATTAATTGCTTCAATTTGATTTTTAAGACCCTCTATTCTCCCTAAAATAACGAATCCATGACGTTCAGTTTGTTTAGCTACGGATAAGTGCTCTAATCCTGGAGAAATAACTTTGACGCTATTCCCTAAACCTGTTATTTGTTTAATTCTGTGAGCTTCTTCAGATGTAGTGGTTATTATGTGATCTGCTGTCCACGCAAACTTTAATAATGGATTCTTTAAAAAAATTAACCCAATTGTCGGCCATCGGTCTTTACTTAAAATTGCTCTAAGAAAAATTTTTATGTGCTCTTGAATTACATAGGGTAAATGCTTCCAAATAACACCTCTTTTTAATTCATAATTTTTGTAGTCCACTAAAATGGAAGATATCACCCATTTAATTTGTGGATATTTTTTTCGAATCTTATAACAATGGTATTGGTCAACATATCGTCCCAAGTTTAGCGAGTGAATCACATCATATTTGGAGCTGCGTATTTCTTTGTTCAATTCATTCGCAGTGAGAATCAGCATAACATGATGCCCTTTTTTTTTAAGCGCTTTAATAGTCTCTAAAGCTTGAACAGTATCTCCGCCTGGTTGATCAAGTAAATTTTTTCTCGCAAAGAATATGACATTCACGCGATAAATGTACTGCTCTTAAATTGTACCTTAGTTCAAATAACGAGTTAAAATTATTTCTATCATGGCGATTCCTAAATTTTTGGTTGGAGACAATACCGATCAGCCTGAAAATGTTTACATTATTCACACTGAATATCCAAGATTTGTAATAGATCTCGATACTGATGAGGTAGAGTGGCTTGATCAAATTGGAGGCGAAGATGAGAATGAACTTACAGATGAGATGAATCGTCTACTTGACGAGGCAAATACATTTTACATGAGAGAAGTAGATCGTTACGAGTCTATGGATTGATGTTGAAAACATTCCAATGGCGAGAAAATGTACCATTGGCTCTTCCAGTAATTATTGGTCAATTAGGACATATTGTTACATCTGTTGCAGATTCTATTATGGTTGGTCAATTAGGAGTCATACCACTTGCCGCAGTTTCTTTAGCTGGATCGATAACCTCAGTTCCTCTTGTCTTTGGAATTGGGGTGGCGTATGGTTTAACTCCTCTGGTCGCCCGTGCATCGGGTCAAAAGAGATGGGATAAGGCTTATAGATTGCTTAAGAACTCCACATTAGTCAATCTTTTGACTTCTTTTATCATGTTCCTTTTCGCTTGGTTATTATTTCTTTTTGTTCAAAAGACCAATCAGTCAATTGAGGTTATTGAAGAGAGCAGGGTCTATTTGATTTTGATCATGGTCTCATACATTCCTTTTATGCTTTTTCTTTCGGGTAAACAGTATTTGGAGGGTATTGGTAATACTAAAACTCCGATGAGAATCAGTTTGATAGGTAATTTATTAAATGTATTACTTAATGGGTTATTGATATTTGGATTATTTTCATTTCCTATTCTGGGTATAATAGGTGCTGGTATTGCTACAATAATTGCAAGAATTATCATGGCCATTCATGTCTGGTATTTTGTTCTTGCAAAAAGGAAGAACTATAAAATAGTCGAGGACAATGTGATGATCTCAATTAGAGCAATTAGGTCTTTGTTAAAATTGGGTTTGCCATCAGGTTTACAATATGTGTTTGAAGTGAGTGCATTTGCGGCAAGTGCTTGGATAATTGGAACATATGGACCAAGGCAGCTCGCTGCTCATCAGATTGCGATTAATCTAGCATCTATATCATATATGGCTGCAACAGGATTAGGTGCAGCGGGAACAGTAAGAATCGGTCAATTACTTGGAGCAAAGAGGGGAGGCGAAGCGTTAAATGCGGGTAAAAGCTTGTTTTCTCTAACAATAGCCTTTATGGCTTTTACTGGAATATTATTTTTTACCCTTAGAAACATTCTTCCCTCATTTTACACAGCTGATATGGATGTTATTTCAGCTGCCGCTTCTTTATTAATAGTAGCGACTATATTCCAAGTAAGTGATGGCCTTCAGGCTACAGCGTTAGGAGTCCTAAGGGGTATGCAAGATGTTAGAATTCCCACAATAATTTCTTTTATCTCTTATTATTTGATTGCTTTACCATTAGAATGGTTGCTTGGTAGTTATTTTGGCTGGGGAGCAGTCGGGGTTTGGGTGGCTCTAGCTATTGGTCTTACTTTAAGTGCCTATTTACTTACAAAAAGATTTTATAATCAGATAGGAATTGTTGCTCTTAAGAATACTTAGAGGCCTCCTCTGCTAAAACAGGATTTGACCCTAGGATGTGCAGTCTCTCAACTACATTTCTTAGCTCTCGTACATTACCAGTCCAGTTCGCAGATGTCAAGTGATCTATTGCCTCACTAGAGAATGTTTTTTTTCCGAAACCTTGATCTGTTAGGCTTTTTAAAAAATGATCAATTAGATCTGGAATATCCTGACGTCTTGTATTCAGCGATGGAACATCGATTACAATAACGCTTAAACGATGATAAAGATCTTCTCTAAATCTACCTGAGTTTATTTCTTCTTTAATATTTTTATTAGTAGCTGCTATGATTCGAACATTAACGGCAATAGATTTCCCTGAGCCGACAGGTGTTATTTGGTTTTCTTGAAGAGCGCGTAAAACTTTTGCCTGGGCAGAAAGACTCATGTCCCCGATTTCATCTAAAAACAGGGTCCCACCATGTGCCAATTCAAATTTTCCTTTCCGGTCTTTTATTGCAGAGGTAAATGAACCTTTTATGTGTCCGAATAATTCGGACTCAATCAATTCTGAAGGAATTGCAGCACAATTAACCTCAATAAAAGATTGTTTAGATCTAGCACTAAGCTGATGCAATTGATTTGCAACAATTTCTTTTCCTGAGCCATTTGGACCGCTGATTAAAACACGTGCATCAGTTGGGGCCACTTTTTTGATCATATTTCTCACAGACTCTAAAGACTTAGACGTCCCAATCATGGCAAATTTACTGTTAACTTTTTTGCGCAAACGTTTGTTTTCTTGTAATAAGACTTTTCGGTCAATAGCCTGTCTAATTGTTGTTACAAGTCTATTTAAATCCGGTGGTTTAGCTATATAGTCATAAGCGCCTTTTTTTATGCACGCTACTGCTGTATCAATATCACCATGGCCAGAGATCATAACGGTAGGGGTATCTCCATAATTTTCCATTATAAACTCTAGTACTTCTATACCATCTTTTTTAGGCATCTTGATATCACAGAGAACCAAATCGAAAGTATTATCATTTAACTTATTAAGGGCTATTTCGCCATCTTCAGCTTCGAATATCTCATGAGAATTATCTTCATTGATCAGAATATTCCTCAGAACATTCCGAATTGCTTTTTCGTCTTCTACGATTAGTATACGCGCCATGAATAATTCTTATTTGAACTTTTTAATAATCTTTCAGATCGAAACTTAATACAATATAAAGTTTACAATTTGATTTGTTCTTCAATCAAGCTGCTTAAAGCCAATAAAATATTAGCTAAACCTATTTGTTGTGCATCCAGACATCCATTTGAGGAAATGCAATAGTTATATTATTTTCTCGGAATGCTTGGTCAATTGAATATCGTAGTTGAGATTTTGTAAATTCTATTCGAAACAAGTTTGAACTGTGGAAATTAGCATTGAAATCTAAAGAGCTACTTCCGAAGTTAGTGAACTGAACAGACGGTGCTGGTTTTGCGTGAACGTCATGATGCTCTTTGAGACATTTTATTAAAATCTCTTCAACTAGTCGAGTATCAGAGCCATATGCAACTCCAATGGCAATATGAAATCGAGTTGATGTGTTTTGGTGACTCCAATTGATTACTCCTTGATTAGTTAATTTGCTATTTGGAAGAATTACTGAAATATCATCTCTAGTGGATATTTTGGTTGTTCGAAGACCTAACTCCTTAACTATCCCAGTCATTCCATCAATTTCAATAATATCTCCGGCAGATATACTCCTCTCAGTTAGTAAGATAATTCCCGAGATAAAATCTCTAAAGGTGTCCTGTAGTCCCAGACCTAATCCAACAAAAAGAGCAGTTGAATATGCTAAAATTACAGTAATCTCTATTCCCGAAAAGTCAAGAGTAAATAGTATCGTTATGATCCAAATGAAATAATTCGATAATTGCCTTAATGAATACGCGGTTCCATGATCGACTCTTTTTCGAGATACTGCTCTGTTGAATATTCGCTTTATAGAATATGTTATTAATCGAGCAAGAGATAGAATAACAAAGACTTGAATAATATCAAATAGGGTAACATTTAAGCTGTCATATTTGAAAATAACTAATTCAAGAAAATCGGGAAAAGACATATTTATTCGTTTATTATTTTCTGCGTAACCATTTATAAAGGTCTTTATAATTTACTTTCTTTCCGTAAGTTAAGATTCCTACGCGATAAATTTTTGCAGAAACCCAAGTTGTCCCGAGAAATCCGATAACTAATAGTAGCATGCTCAAAGCAATCTCCCAAGTTTGTACACCTCCAAATGGAAGTCTTATCATCATTGCCATTGGTGAGCTAAATGGTATAAATGACAACCACATTGCAAGAGCACCATTTGGTTGTTGCATCATTGGCAAAGCAAGGAGTAGGGTTAAAATTAAAGGCATCGTTAAGGGAAGCATAAATTGCTGAGTATCCGCTTCAGCTTCAACAGCTGCTCCAACAGCAGCAAATAATGCGCCATAAAGCAGATAGCCCCCAAGCCAATAAAAAACAAAAAACCCTATTAGTTTCGGGATGTTAAAAGTTTTAAAGCTCTCAATAACTTCATTTAATGCAGTTTGTGATTCCGCATTTTCCATTATCACATTACCGGCTGTAAGATCAGAAATATCAGATCCTAGCAGACCGACGCTTCCAGCGATAGAATAAATTACTGTGCTAAAAGCAATTAAAATTAAAAATTGCAAAAGTCCCACACCAGCAATTCCTATTATTTTGCCCAAAAGAAGTTGTGTCGGTTTTACAGATGTTATCATCACCTCAACGATTCTAGAAGTTTTTTCTTCGATGACTCCGCGCATTATTTGAGCTGAATAAAAAAAGGTGAACATGTATATGAAAAAAGAAGCTCCATATCCAATTGCCATTTTGAGAGGAAGAGAGCTAGTCTCAGAGCCTTTTTCTGTAAGATCTAGGTTTTTAATATTTACAATTGTGGTGGAATTTTTTACAATTGAAGGATCTACACCGTTAATTTTTAATTTTTCTTCTGTAGCTAATTTCCCTAGGCGACTTTCTATGTCGTGGGTTAAATCTATCCCAATATTCCCTTTTGAGTATAATCGTGTATTTCGCAGTATAAAATCTGGATCTCCATTTTCAGATGGAGGTAGAAATAATAGGCCATCATAAATTTCTTTTCCCCTTACCGCAGAAATAGCTGATTCTTCATCAAATTCTTCTGGATTCAAATATTGAAAACTGTGTTTTGATATTTTTTCAGTTCCCACTAGAAGGTAAGAATTATCTACAACCAGTAGTTTTTTGGGATCTTCGTCTACATTAGATAAAAGGGCGGGAATAACCAATAGTGCTCCAATTGCCAGAGGCCCTAGAATCGACATCAGGATGAAAGTTTTGTTTTTAACTCTTGTAGTAAATTCTCGCAATGCGATAATAATAAATGGATTCATCTTTCTACTGATTTAATGAAAATGTCATTCATGCTTGGTATGATTTCTTCAAATCGAATTGTATCAACTTGAGGTGCTAAGGCGCTTATAATTTCAGAGCTATTTAATTTCGTGCTTTGAATTTCCGCAATGCAGATTCCTTTATTTAAATCTTTTAAGTTTTGAGACATTTCTACTTGGTTAGGGATTGAAAGGGTAATAGGTTCATTTGATCGATATGATAATCTAAAGTTCCCACTACGATGTGACTCTCGTATTTCATTTACCGTTCCATCTAATATTTTTTCTCCATGATTTAGTAAAGCGATGTGACTGCATAATTCTTCTACACTTTCCATTCGATGTGTCGAAAGAACAATTGTCGCTCCTTCTTCTCTAATCCTAAGCATTTCGTCTCTAATGAGGGCTGCATTTAAAGGATCTAGTCCACTAAACGGTTCATCAAATATTAATAATTTAGGCTCATGAAGTACCGTGATTATAAACTGGATTTTTTGAGCCATTCCTTTGGATAGTTCCTCGACTTTTTTATCCCACCAAGTTTCGAGTCCCCATTTTTCAAACCACCAATGAAGTCTTTTCCTTGCCTCTTTTTTACTGAGGCCTTTTAATTGGGCGAGATACATGGACTGTTCACCGACTTTCATTTTTTTATAAAGTCCTCTTTCTTCTGGAAGGTATCCTATATGCTGACTATCGGAAGAACGAATGTTTTGTCCATAAAAGCTAACGGATCCATTATCCGGAGATATAATTTGATTTATGATTCTAAGCAGTGTAGTTTTTCCAGCTCCGTTTGGTCCGAGAAGTCCAAAAACACTGCCTTCAGGAATACTCAGATCTAAAGGGTGAAGTGCAACATGATTTTCGTATTGTTTGTCTATGCCAAATGACTGGATTGCATTCATGTTGTTTTGCTTAATATTGGTTGATGATTTTTGATGCTCTGTAAAGTCATAAAAGCTTCATGCACTGAGTTAATGGTACTCACAACTATAGATAATCGAGCTGTTTGTTTCATTCTAAACCTTTCAGGGTCTTCTTTTATTCTAGATAAGAATGCCGAAATGATTTTTTCTGACGGTTTTTTTGATTCGCTATTTTGGAAATGTGCAATCATTTTGCTGCCTTTTAAAATTATTTTCTCGATACCCAAAGAGCTTCCTAACCATTTTAGCTTCATTGACTCGAGTAAATCTTTTGCTTGTTTTGGCATTGGCCCGAATCTGTCCTCTAGTCCTTTTGCGAAGTGACTTAATTCAGATTCATTTTTAAGACTATTCAACTCACGATAAATCCTTAGTCGCTCTTCCACAAAATTGATATACTTATCTGGAAACAATAGCTCTAAGTCAGTGTCGATTTGACATTCAATATTATTGTCTTTTAATCCACCTTTTTGGCTTGCATAAATTTCTTTGAAATCCTCATTCTTCAACTCATGAACTGCTTCTGAAAGAAGTCTCTGGTACGTTTCAAACCCCAAGTCATTTATAAATCCACTCTGCTCACCTCCCAAAAGGTCTCCAGCTCCCCTTATTTCCAAGTCTCTTAAAGCAATTTTAAATCCAGATCCTAAATCAGAAAATTGTTCAAGCGCTTGTAGTCTTTTTCTTGATTCATCAGGGAGGCCAATTACTGGAGGCGATATTAAATAGCAAAATGCTTTTTTGTTTGATCTTCCTACTCTGCCTCTCATCTGGTGTAAATCGCTGAGGCCAAATCTATGTGCTTGATTAATAATCATAGTATTTGCCGTAGGAACGTCAAGTCCACTCTCTACAATTGTTGTACTCACAAGAATGTCATATTTCCGGTCCATAAAGTCTACTAAAACATCTTCGAGATCTTTCCCTTTCATTTTACCATGACCAATTGCTATTCTAACATCCGGCATCAGTCTTTGTAAAGCTCCTGCAATTTCTTTGATGTTTTCAACTCGATTATGAATAAAAAAAGCCTGTCCGCCGCGACTGACTTCATAATTAAGAATATCACGTATTTTCTCTTCTTTAAACCCAATAATTTGAGTATCAATAGGTTGTCTATTTTCAGGAGGGGTA
This sequence comes from uncultured Cryomorphaceae bacterium, assembly GCA_913049755.1. The sequence continues at coordinate 1,779 of CAJWXO010000034.1, read as the reverse complement.
TTCATTACACTCAAATCTCTAGCAGCCATTAATGAGAATTGCATGGTTCTCGGGATGGGTGTAGCAGTAAGGGTTAAAGTGTCTACATTGACTTTTAAAGTTTTGAGTTTATCTTTTACATTAACTCCAAATTTTTGCTCTTCATCAATTATTAGTAGGCCTAAATCTTTAAAATTCACATCTTTACTAGCGAGCTTGTGGGTTCCGATAAGTATGTCAACTTTACCTTCACTTAAATCGTTAAGTATGAGTTTTAAATCTTTGGCGCTCCTAGATCTATTAATGTATTCGACTCTTACAGGGAACTCGTTAAGCCGATTACTGAATGTTTTGAAGTGTTGAAAAGCTAAAATTGTTGTAGGTACAAGAATTGCAACTTGTTTGTTGTCGTTGACAGCCTTGAATGCTGCCCTTATCGCGATCTCAGTTTTGCCAAACCCAACATCTCCGCATATAAGTCGGTCCATTGGAATACTAGATTCCATATCAGATTTCACATCTGCTGATGCCTTTTCTTGATCTGGAGTATCATCATATTGAAAATACCCTTCTAGTTCATTTTGCAAATAATTATCAGGCGAAAATGAAAACCCTTTTGCCTCTTTTCTTTTGGCATAAAGTTTAATCAAATTATAAGCAAGTTGCTTGACCCTGGATTTTGTTTTTTTCTTTAAGTTCTTCCAAACAGGTGAGCCTAGCTTATTTACAGCCGGAGCACTTCCTTCTTTAGAGTTGAATTTTGATATTTTATGCAGGCTATGTATACTAACATACAATAAGTCAGAATCCTTATAAATTACTTTGATTGCTTCTTGGTTCTTTCCTTGGACATCAATTTTTTGTAATCCCCCAAACTTTCCTATTCCGTGATCGATGTGGGTTACATAATCACCAATTTGAAGTGAGTTTAATTCTTTTAAAGTTATGGCTTGTGCTTTACGAAGTCCGTCTCGAAGCCTAAATCTCTGATGTTTCTCGAAGATTTCATGATCTGTAAAGGCAATTATTTTCCCTAAAGGATCTTCGAATCCGCTATGCAAAGCGTCATCTAACCAATTAATTTTTAAGGGATTTTCACTAAGGTCAGATATGATTGATTCAAGACGTTTTTTTTGCTGCGGCTGACCGCACATTAGCCATATTTCGTAACCTTTATGCTCTTGTTTTTGGAGTGTCTCGAATAATAAATTAAAATTTTTCCCAAAAGAGGTTCTTGGTAACACCCCCCATGACTTTTCTGTCGAATTAAAGCTGCCGGACTCGACTATTAAAACGTTTGTGTCAAATTCAGTTTTTGTTTCTTTTCTGGTTAAATACAAACTAGAAGGTTCAACTCTTTTAATAGTTGAATTTAAATCTTGATAAATTTTATTTGAGTGTTCAAAGCACGCTTCAATTTTTTCTTCAGTAATTAATGGGTCTTGAATCCATAGTGAGGCTATATTTTTTGAATAGGCGATTAGTGACTGTCTTATTTCTTTTTGGTATTTGTCTTCAATGTTTGATACCAAAGTAATCCTGAAAAGATTATTTAAACTTAGTTGGTCGTCAACAGAAAAAGACCGGAGACTTTCAACTTCATTACCAATGAATTCAATCCGTGATGGGTTTTGTTGAGAAAATGAAAAAACATCAACTATCCCTCCTCTGACAGAAAATTGTCCCGGTAATTCTACAAAGTCAACTCTTTCAAATCCTAGTTCAAATAAACTTTCATTTAAAAAATCTAGATCGATATGATCTTTAACATTGATGTTTAAAGTTTTAGATTTTAATAAT
>CAJWXO010000033.1 GCA_913049755.1 uncultured Cryomorphaceae bacterium | reverse complement strand
TAGATAACAATTCAAATGCTTCGATTGCATTTGGGCAGAGTATGCTGATAGATAAAGCAGGTAATGAATTGCACAATTTTAATATTCATTACAATTATATTTTTAAAAATGACCGTTGGGAAAAGGCATATATAAACAATGGAATCAATGAAATTGAAAATTATATGATCCTTCATAATATTATTCCTAATGCCTCAGCAGCATTATTTCGGAAAAGCACCTATGAGAAAGTTGGAGGGGCGTCAAAAAACTGGAAATTAAATGGTGACTGGATGTTTTACATTAAAATGCTTGAGCATGGAGAAATATGTTATATCCCAGATACCATTAATTATTTTCGCGTCCATAAAAATACTCAAAGAGTCTTAGCAAATAAAAATGGGTATGTATATTATGAATTATTAACTATTATTGACTATATCAGATCGCACCATAACCCCAGTAATAAATTAAAAAAAAGATCCTATTCAAATATTGCCTCATGGTGGGTACACTCTATTTATAGACAATCCTGGGCTAAAGGGAAAAGAAATGAGAACTTAAAAGTGAATTTCAAGTTATGTAAACGGTTTATTTTTATCAGACCAATAACTTTAGTGCATATTCCTTATGAAGGAGCCATTCGCCTAGTTGTATTAGTTATGACTTTTTTAAAGTTAAAAGAACCCATTCGTAAAATCTTGCATAAGATATTTCCAAGTCATTTTATTCCTCACTCAACATGAATGGTTTTAAAAATTTGACAGTTATAATACCCTGCTACCAATGCAAAAAAACTATTCTAGAGACACTTGATTGCCTTGATGATAGAATCAACATAATTTGTATTGATGATTTTTCTAATGACGAGACTTTGGGAGTTTTAACAAATTGGGAAAGTAAAAATCCGGATCGAAGAAAAGTTATAAGGCACAATCAAAATAAAGGATTGGGGGCATCAAGAAATACAGGTGTTTCAGAGTCTAAAACAGAATGGGTTATGTTTCTTGACTCCGATGACATAATATCTCCCGATTTCTTTAATGAAATTAACAAAAAGTGGGTGTCATTAAAAACTAGCTCTGGATGGTGTTATCATCCATATCTAGAGTGGGATGATTCCGATAAAAAGGAAAGATTAAGAAAGACTGATACTATAAGAGAGAATCATCATTTAGTCACGAAACGTATGCCTTTTTCAGCCTCAGGTGGGATATTCCGTAAAAATCTACTTGAAGTCATAGGAAGATTTGATACAGATAGAAATCTAGAAGGAACAGAAGACTTAGACCTTTACATGAGACTACTTAACTCTGGAATTAAACCGTTTCAATGGTCAAAAACCCCTCATACTAAATACCGTACGAATAAGGGAATGACAAAAGATGTTAGACAACATGGCGGGAAGGTATTACTCCGAGTAAAACAATTTGAAGAATCTGGCTGGATATCCAGCTCTCAGTTTGATTTAGCTAAAAAAGAAATCTGGCGACAAATAGCAAGGACAGAGCACAAAAGAGGAGACTTTAAAGAAGCAAATGAGTCTTACCAAAAATCAGGAAATCAATTTAGCTCGAGAATACTGAATCTAATAGCCTTTTTTAAAATAAAACTGTAAGAATATTATTAGATCACTGACAATCTATTCCTTAGCTCTACATCAATAGATTCGAGAAATTCTTCAGTATTTAGATAATGATCACCATGGCGAACATCATTACCATGAATGCAAATTGCCAAATCTTTGGTCATTTTTCCACTCTCCACTATATCAACGCAAACAGCTTCCAAAGTTTTTGAAAAATTGACGAGAGAATCATTTTTATCTAATTTACCACGATGAGCCAGGCCTCTGGTCCAAGCAAAAATTGATGCGATTGGGTTGGTACTTGTGGCTTTTCCATCCTGGTGCTGACGATAATGTCTCGTAACTGTACCATGAGCTGCTTCAGCTTCAAGAGTCTTTCCATCAGGAGTAACTAATACCGAAGTCATTAAACCAAGAGAACCAAAACCTTGAGCAACTGTATCAGACTGAACATCACCATCATAATTTTTACATGCCCAAACAAATCCACCTTCCCACTTGAGAGCTGATGCAACCATATCATCGATTAGACGATGCTCATATGAGATTCCTGCTTCATTATATTTCGATTTAAACTCCGAATCAAAAACCTCCTGGAATATATCTTTAAATCGGCCATCATATTTTTTTAAGATTGTATTCTTTGTACTCAGATATAAAGGCCAACCTTTTTCTAGGGCTAAATTCATGCATGACCTGGCAAATCCATAAATGGATTCATCTGTATTATACATACTCATGGCAACCCCACCTCCCTGAAAATTGTAAATATCAAAATTCTGCGGTTCCCCATTCTCAGGTGTAAAAGTCATAGTCAACTTACCAGGTCCGTCAATTACAGCATCAGTAGCTCTGTATTGATCTCCAAATGCATGACGACCAATAACTATTGGCTTATTCCAAGTGCTAACCAACCTTGGGACGTTTGAACATATAATAGGCTCACGAAAAACAGTGCCACCAAGAATATTTCTAATCGTTCCATTTGGTGATCGCCACATCTTCTTTAGATCAAATTCAACGACTCGATCCTCATCAGGAGTTATCGTTGCGCATTTTATACCAACATTATATTCTTTGATAGCATTCGCTGCATCAACTGTTACTTGATCGTTAGATTTATCTCGACTCTCCATGCCCAAGTCAAAATATTTAATTTCTAGGTCAACATATGGAAGAATAAGTTTGTTCTTAATAAAAGACCAAATAATTCGTGTCATTTCATCACCATCTAATTCAACAACAGGGTTATTTACTTTTATTTTTTTCATATATTTTTTTCTTGATTGTAGTTTTTTTCGAATACAAACTTAATCTATATCAAGCTGGAATTCCTTTCTAAATTCATCTAATTGAGGATTCTTCTCGAGCAAAAACTTGTAACGCTCTTCTGCCGTGTATACGATCTTCGCATTGCTTGCAGAATCTTCAACATGAATATTAATACCCAATGAGTCGTTTTTTAACTCTTTCCTTAAGAAGCTGACAAGTTCATCTCTGACCTCCTCCAAATATCCCGATTGCACTCTAGTCCCAACCGAGACACGAATATTGAAATCTTCTTCGAGTATTGGATTAATCTGATTTAGTAAGGCATAAACGACGTTGCGATTAACCATAGACTCTGCAACTCTTCCCCAGCAATCCAATAACCTTTTCTGATCAAAAGGACTTAAGTTTTTTACATCTTGATCCAATCCTGAAATATTTTTTTCCATTTCAGCAGGACTTTTAATTCCTCCAGACCTTAATGAAAAAGCAGATTTCTTTTTCGCAAGAGTATGCTCCTCTTTAACTTCTTGTTTATTAATATCTAAGCTCACCTCAGCCTGAGAAAGATTCTCCTTGACTAACTTAATTTCACCTTTCTGAGAATCAATTCGGATCTCTTTTATTTCTAAATTACTTTTTTCGTCTTCCTTATTTGTGATAAATGACTCCGTTATTTCCTCATTTTCAATCTTATCTAGTTTGGAAACTTTTTTTTTTTCTCCAACAGGCTCTGAATCCGTTAAACCTGCAATTTCTAGCAAGGTGACTTCAACTAATAATCTTGGGCTCGAACTATCACGGTATTGAATATCGCATTTTGAAAGTAATCTTAAGGCTCGACCCAAGAATTTCAAATCCATTTCACCAGACTCATGATGATATCTTTGTTTAAATGAATCTGGAAGTTCCATAATATCTATCGTTTCAGGATGTTTTGCCATCAAAACATCGCGAACATGACAGGCTAAGCCACTAACAAATAAGTTCAGATCAAAGCCAAGCTCTAAAACTGAGTTAACTTGGAGAAATATAGCTGATGCATCTGCATTCTTGAGATCATTTAAGGTCTGAAAAAAAATATCTCTATCGAGGATCTGTAAGTTCTCTCTAACTAACTGATAGGTGATTTTTTCACCTTGAGAAAAAGCATTGATTCTGTCGAAGACAGACAATGAATCTCTTAAGGCTCCGTCTGCCTTTTCAGCAATTAAATGTAAGGCCTCTGATTCTGCGACTACTCCTTCTTTTGAAGCCACAAATTCAAGATGACTCACAATATCTTGTACGCCAATTCGTTTAAAATCAAAGACTTGACATCTTGATAAAATAGTAGGCAATACTTTATGTTTTTCTGTAGTCGCCAGAATGAATATAGCATGAGCAGGAGGTTCTTCTAATGTTTTCAAAAAAGCGTTAAACGCTGCCGTCGACAACATATGAACTTCATCGATTATGTATACCTTAAACCTTCCAATTTGGGGAGCAAATCTTACTTGATCAATAAGCTGTCGGATATCATCAACTTTATTATTCGAGGCAGCATCTAGTTCAAAAATATTTAATTCGTAATTCTCTTCAGCACCAGAATGAAGCTCATTTATCATTTTTGCTAAAATTCTAGCACAAGAAGTTTTACCAACACCCTTAGGACCACAAAAAAGCAAAGCCTGAGCTAAATTACCGGAAGTGACCTCGTGTTCAAGTGTATCTGTCACATGGGATTGACCAACAACTGTGTCAAAAGAAGATGGTCGATATTTTCGTGCAGATACGACGTAAGGCTTATCCATGAATCAAATCTAAGGCAGAGAGCTCAGTTAAGAGGCCAAAATTGAAAACTTGAAAAGAAAATAATTTGTAAACCAATAATGGCTAACGCAGTATGATTTCTATGATCATCAACTTCTCTTACCAAGAATCCATGCACAAGGGCCGAAACCAGAGCCCAGCCCAAATAATTCATAAATCCTGGGCCAGAACCCTCGAAAACCCACATCCTAAGATCTGGAGCTACTGGCTCCATAACCATGTCAATAATCAACATTATCAGTATTGCGATGGCCCATTTAAATAATTTATTTTGAATTGAAAAATAAGATGCGCTTTGAACTGCTGCCCATGATAACAGTACCCAGTTTAGCCCTATTACCAATGGTGTTCCCATAATTTTAGAACCTAAGCCATCTAAATAAACATATGTCCCGAATGGAATCCCAGTATTAATACCAATTATTTCTACGGACAGACCTACAAAATATATCAATAACAAAACAAGTTTTAGCCTGTCAGATTTCTTAGACGTCACATACAATGCCCAGAAAGAAAGCATCATATTTAATGGCGTCAAAACTGAAAAAACATAAAAAAAATCCGAATGAAACCCAATGATTCCAACTAGGTACCATATTGAAAGGACTCCAATAATTATTTTCTGTTTCATCACAATTTATTTAACCTCTTTATTAAGACAATGGCAAATGTAATTATTCCGCTTGTGTTAAAATAAATAGTTACTCGGAAAATGAGAATCGTGCAAATTGTCAAATAAACTTTAATCAATAGCAGTTTTTTTTAAGAAAGACCGACGAAATAAGTATTTCAAAGTAAAATTCGATTTATGATAGTAAATAGGACAAAATTTTCCTACCTTTGCGGCCCTAATTTCATTACCAATGAACCAGTACGAAACCGTTTTCATTTTAAATCCCGTCTTGTCTGAAGATCAGATAAGGGAAGCGGTTGATAAGTTTACAGGCTTCTTGAAATCCAACGGAGCAGAAATTATCAACGTTGAAAAATGGGGGTTGCGGAAGTTAGCATACCTCATTGACAAGAAAAAGAGTGGGTTTTATAACCTCCTTGAATTCAAAGCACCCACCAGCATCATTTCAAATCTTGAAATTGAAATGAAACGCGATGAGAAAGTCTTAAGATTTCTCACCGTGGTTTTGGATAAAAATGGAGCTGAATACGCTGCCAAAAGAAGGGACAAAGTTAAAAACTCTTAATTCTTATAAATTTTATGAGCACTTTGGAATCAACAGCAGGCAATCAATCAGAGATTCGCTATTTACAGCCAATCGCAATTGATGCAACGAACAACAAAAAATACTGCCGTTTCAAAAAATATGGCATTAAACATATTGATCACAAGGACCCCACCTATTTAATGCGTTTTGTGAATGAGCAAGGTAAAATATTACCGCGCAGATTGACTGGGACTTCGCTAAAGTATCAACGAAAACTTGCTGTAGCGATCAAACGAGCACGTCACCTAGGTCTCATGCCTTACGTAGCAGATAATCTTAAATAAAATTTCTACGACATGGATGTAATTCTTAAAGCAGACGTTGATAACCTAGGTTATAAAGACGATTTGGTCACCGTAAAAAATGGGTATGGTCGAAATTTCCTTATTCCACAAGGAAAAGCTGTTTTTGCCACTCCGTCGGCAAAAAAAATGCTTGCCGAGGACTTAAGGCAAAAGGCTCACAAGGAAGAAAAGATAATAAAAGGTGCAACTTCCACAGCTGAAGGCTTATCTCGAATTGAACTTAAAATTTCTGCAAAATCTGGCAAAACCGGAAAACTGTTTGGTGCTGTCACCAATGCTGATATTTCAGAGAAGTTAGGAGAAATGGGGCACTCCATAGAGAAAAAATCCATTCAAATTTTGGGAGGAACAATCAAAACTGCCGGTAAGTACTCGGCAAAAATTAGATTGCATCGCGAAGTCATTACAGAATTTAATTTCGAAGTAATTGGCAAAACAAAATAAAATTCTCTCATCTGAACGATAAAAAAACCCTGCTAACTAAGCGGGGTTTTTTAATTTAGGGACATGAATGAACTCATCACAAAAGAGCAGTACTGGCCTGGCCTAATGGTTGGGGGTATTATGGCTCTCATACCAAGTTTTGACAGATTCGCAGAACTGGGAGATCCCAGTCATTGGCCACTTCAACTTGGATGGAGCTTATTTGCGATAACCTTAACTGTTTATTCATTTGTCAAGTTTAAGCATAAAATAGTCATATCAAATCTTCTACTAGTTTGGATCTCTCTTGCTTTGTGGTCTTTTCTTGGATATTTCTTAACTGATATTAACGCCCTTTCAGAATGGAAACTAGCATCTTTTAGATATTTAGGATATGCTGCATTTCTTTTTTTAGGATCAAATTTTAAAGAGCAAAAAGGAAGTGTTCATCCTTTTATTGCTAATACTATTGTTGGATTCGGTGCGATGATTTCCATCTATTACCTAGTGGACTTTTCAACTACAAATAATGCTCTTACTGAACCTTATGGAGTTACCGGACTTATGGGGCACAAAAATTTTAATGCATCGGCAATTGCTATTACAATTCCAATTACAGTGTTAATGATTTATAAAAGTCAAAAAAATAAAGGTTTATACTTATCAATATTAATTCTCGGTATAATTTCGATAATACTGTGTCAAACAAGAAGCATTGTTCTAGCCGGCTTGATTTCTTTAATAATCACAACCCTCTTTGGATGGAGGCCTAGTAAAAAAGTATGGATAGCATTTGCAACCATTGTATTTATAGCCGTCGCCATTTTGAACCAACCCAAGATTCAAGAACGTTTATTGGACCCCACAAATTTGAAAATACGGGGCATTTTCTGGGGTCATTCTTTGGATATGCTACAGTCATCTCCGGTTAATGGTATTGGTTCTGGTCAATGGCGGATAGCTTTTCCAAAATACGGGTTAGAAGGAACTAATCCTAGTGTTGCAGAAGGAATAACTTCAGAAGTACGACCGCATAATGATTTTTTATGGATTCTATCTGAAAATGGGATAATTGGATTTGCTCTTTTTGCCTTTTTCTTTATTTTTCTCTGGATCTCTTGGCTTAAAAGAATTAGAGAAAATAAATCAATTGATCAATATGCCTCAGGAGCTGTGCTGGTAATTGTTACAATATATTCTTTTTTTGAGTTTCCCATTGAGCGAATGGCTATATATGGGCCATTTATGCTTGTTGCTGGCTCCATAATAAACGAAGAAAGAAAGTCAATAAATTTTGTAACAAAAAAATACATTTACCCTATCATCATAGTGTTCCTTTTATCTCTGTCCTATGCTAGTTTCAAGGCCATTGAAGCCGATAGACAAAATCAAATTGTCTTAGAAAAAAACTCTAATCGTGATGCGCAAAATATTGGAAAAAGTGTAGATGAGGCGATCAATTCGTGGAACGAACTTGATAGATATGGAAACCCATTAATCTATTTTTCTGGTATGGGAAGCATGTTTGGCGAAGCTCAAAAATCAAATACAGGTAAGTTTGGACCCAGAAACTTCATAAAAGCTGAAAAGTTTTTCATGGAGGCTTTAGAAGTTCATCCAAATCATGTTGTTACCCTTTTCCAGTTGGGCAACCTGTATAGCTATAGAGGAGAATTCAATAAAGCTGAAAAGACATATCAGACATTGATAAAAATATCTCCAAGACATCCTGGTGGACAAATAGCTTACGCAAATAATCTTCTTAAAATAAATAAGCCAGAAGAATCTGCGCGGGTGCTTATCTCGGCATTCTTGAATCCCGATCAATATCAAACTGAAAATTATATAAAAACCGTTATTAGATCATTAAGGAGATGTCCAAAAAATACCTCACATAACGGATTGAAAAAGACGATTGAAAATCGCGATAACCTGAACGACCAAGAACTCTTTAACCAATTTCAAACGTTTAAAGCCAATAGGAAAAAAGAGAGAAACAGCTAATTGATTTCCAAATAAACTGGGCAGTGATCACTCCCGTACTCATCGTTTAAAATATCAGTCATAACAACTCTTGACATTAAGCGCTCTGAAACTAAATGATAATCTAGTCTCCAGCCAATGTTTCTAGAGCGTGCTCCAGATCGCATACTCCACCATGAATATTTTACTTCTTCTGGATGACGATTACGCCATGAATCAACAAAGCCATTATTTAAAAAATTATCAAAGCCATCAATTTCCGTTTGAGTATAACCAGGAGTTCTGTTATAATTACTTTTAGGGTTTGCCAAATCAATAGGCTTATGGGCAACATTTAAATCGCCACAATAGATAACTGGTTTTTTAAGGTCGTAATCCTTCAATATCTCAGCAATAGAAGCATCCCAAGCTTTTCTATTTGGAATTCGAGAAAGATCACCCTTTGAGTTTGGAACATATGCTGTTGCAACATAATATTCAGGAAATTCCGCAACAATGAGTCTCCCCTCACCATCATGGTCAGCTATCCCCACTCCTATTTTATAAGAAAGAGGTTCCAATTTTGAAATTAAAGCTGTTCCACTATATCCTTTCTTCTCTGCAGAATGTGCAATAACATTATAACCTGATCCAAATAAAACCTCGGCAACTTGATCTTCAGTAGCCTTAGTTTCTTGAAAACAAATAATATCCGCATCCCATTTGGCTAATTGATCTAAAAGACCTTTTGATCCGGCAGAACGAATGCCGTTTACGTTCCAAGAAATGATTTTCATTTAGTGAAGATAATAATGACCAATTAATGAGTCTTTAAAAGTATATAATCTTTTTATTTTATCGTTTTTATTGATTTGGCAATAGGGTGATAAGAACCAATAAGGATTACATATTTCTACGATACTGACCACCCACTGCAAACATAGCCTTAGTCATTTGACCTAAAGAACAAACTTTCGAAGCTTCCATAATTGAATCAAACATATTTTTGTTCTCTAAAGCAGCTCTCTGTATTGCGTCAAGAGTCTTAATTGACTTACCATCTCCTGCCTTGTGAACAACACTGACAGTTAAGATTTGATTTTCCTTTTCATCTTCCGTTGCCCGAATAACCTCACCTGGGATTAAGGTAGGTGAGCCTTCTTTACTTAAGAATGTATTTACTCCAATTATTGGATATTCACCAGTGTGCTTGAGCATTTCATAATGCATGGACTCTTCTTGAATTTTTCCTCGTTGATACATTGTTTCCATAGCGCCCAGGACTCCCCCACGATCTGTGATACGATCAAATTCAATCATTACAGCCTCCTCGACTAATTCAGTAAGTTCTTCAATGATAAATGACCCTTGCAGTGGGTTTTCATTTTTTGCTAGACCCAATTCATTATTTATTATTAATTGAATCGCCATTGCCCTTCTAACACTTTCCTCTGTGGGAGTCGTTATGGCTTCATCATATGCATTTGTGTGTAAAGAATTACAATTGTCATAAATGGCATAGAGCGCCTGAAGTGTTGTTCTTATATCATTGAAGCTTATTTCTTGAGCATGCAACGATCGTCCAGAAGTCTGAATATGGTACTTTAACATTTGAGATCGATCATTCGCACCATACTTTATTTTGAGTGCCTTTGCCCAAATTCGGCGGGCGACTCTTCCAATTACAGCGTATTCCGGGTCAATTCCGTTAGAAAAGAAAAAACTTAGATTTGGACCGAAAAGATTGATATCCATTCCCCGACTCAAATAATACTCAACATAGGTAAAACCATTTGAAAGAGTAAATGCAAGTTGAGTTATTGGGTTAGCGCCAGCTTCTGCAATATGATATCCGGATATTGAAACGGAGTAAAAGTTTCGAACTTTCTTTTGTATAAAGTATTCCTGGACGTCACCCATCAATCTTAGAGCAAATTCCGTTGAAAATATACAAGTATTCTGAGCCTGATCTTCCTTCAGGATATCTGATTGAACAGTTCCCCGAGCTGCACTTAATGCTTTAGCTTTTATTTTATTA
>CAJWXO010000032.1 GCA_913049755.1 uncultured Cryomorphaceae bacterium | reverse complement strand
AAACACTAAAGTATCTCCTTCTTTCGCCTTAATGGAGAATCTACCATCTTCGTTTGAAGAGGATAATGACTCATCCCTAACATTTACAATTGTTACGTTAGGTACTGGATCTTTTGATTTATCTTCGATAATTACACCTTCATAGAGGACCAATGACTGTCCGCTTGAAATATAAAACACTAAAAAGAAGGCTATTGTATAAAAACTCTTCACGATTGGAAAATTACAATAACTATGCCCGTTTCAAAACCCGATATTTGTATTGAAAAAAAACATATATGTCAGACGATAAGAAGATAATATTCTCTATGACGGGGGTGTCTAAAATACTCCCGAACAATAATAAAGCGATATTAAAAGATATATTCCTGAGCTTCTATCATGGCGCAAAAATTGGAATCATAGGTCTTAATGGTTCGGGTAAGTCAACATTATTAAAAATCATTGCTGGTGTCGAGAAGAATTTTCAAGGAGACGTCGTTTTCGTTGAGGGTTATAGTGTTGGTTACCTTGAGCAGGAGCCGCAATTGGATGAAACGAAGACTGTAATCGATATTGTTAAAGAAGGAGTTTCGGAAACGGTATCTCTTTTGGATGAATACAATTTAATCAATGAGCAATTTGGCCTACCAGAGGTTTATGAAAACCCTGATGCGATGGAAAAATTGATGAACCGCCAATCAGAAGTACAAGATAAGATTGATGCTACCAACGCATGGGAAGTGGATACAGTTCTATCTAGAGCGATGGATGCTCTCCAATGTCCCGATGGTGATACCTCAATATCGGTATTATCTGGTGGAGAGAGAAGGAGAGTAGCTCTTTGCCGACTTCTTCTTAGAAATCCCGATGTATTACTCCTGGATGAGCCGACCAATCATCTTGATGCCGAATCAATACTATGGCTGGAGCATCATTTACAACAATATAAAGGCACGGTGATTGCCGTAACACACGATCGTTACTTCTTGGATAATGTTGCAGGCTGGATTCTTGAATTAGATAGAGGAGAAGGAATTCCTTGGAAAGGGAATTATACAGAATGGCTTGAGCAGAAAACAAAGAGATTACAGATAGAAGAAAAACAAGCGACTAAAAGAAGAAGAACTCTTGAGCGAGAGTTAGACTGGGTTAGGATGAACCCAAAAGGGCGTCAAGCAAAATCAAAAGCCCGTCTTTCTAATTATGATAAGCTACTTAGTCAAGAGCAAAAAGATAAAGAGCAAAGTTTAGAGATATTCATACCAAATGGCCCGCGCTTAGGGGATAATGTAATTGATGCAGAGCATGTAAAAAAAGCTTTCGGAGACAAGTTGCTATATGAAGACTTGAACTTCAAATTACCTCCAGCAGGAATAGTTGGAATTGTCGGCCCTAATGGAGCTGGAAAGACAACTATATTTCGAATGATTATGGATCAGCTTGAGGCAGACTCTGGTATTTTTAAAGTCAGTGAAACTGCAAAACTTTCCTATGTTGACCAGTCTCACGAAAAAATGGACCCTGAAAAGTCAATTTATGAGATTATTGGAGATGGTCAGGAGCAATTTGAGATAGGCAATCAAATTGTTAATTCTCGCGCTTATTTAGCGCGATTCAATTTTAGCGGTGGGGATCAGAGTAAAAAAGTGGGTGTTTTATCCGGTGGAGAAAGAAATAGACTACATCTTGCGATGGCACTTAAAGAAGGGGGTAATGTATTACTTTTAGATGAGCCGACTAATGATTTAGATATCAATACATTAAGAGCCCTCGAGGAAGCTTTGTATAATTTTGCTGGATGTGCTGTTATTATTTCTCACGATAGGTGGTTTATGGACCGTGTTTGTACTCACATATTAGGTTTTGAAGGTGACTCTCAGGTGTACTATTATGAAGGTTCTTTTTCTGAGTATGAAGAAAACAAAAAAAAGAGATTAGGAGGTTCTAGCCTTGAGCCTAAGAAATTCAAATACAAGAAATTAGTGAAATAATGAAACCACAATCTTCCAAAGGAACCCGAGATTTTGACTTGATACAGGTATCCAGAAGGAATTATGTAATTGAATTGCTAAGAAAAGCTTTTCAAACATTTTCTTTTAATCCACTTGAAACTCCGAGTTTTGAAAATATTGAAACTTTGATGGGTAAATACGGGGATGAGGGAGATCGATTAATTTTTAAAATTCTTCGATCTGGTGACTTTATGAAAAGTGTAGTAGATAGATCCAATCCCAATATTAAAGAAATTGCTGACAAGGCGTTGCGCTATGACCTAACAGTGCCTTTTGCCAGATATGTTTCTCAAAATTCAGGTAAATTATCTTTTCCTTACAAGCGTTATCAAATCCAGCCGGTCTGGAGAGCAGATAAACCCCAAAAAGGAAGATATAGAGAATTTTTGCAATGTGACGCAGATGTGGTAGGATCAAATAGCTTATGGCAAGAGGTTGAGATGATAGACCTTTATTCATTCGCATTTCAAAGCCTGGGAATTCCTGTTGAAATAAATATTAACAATAGAAAAATTTTGGCAGGAATAGCGGAAGCTTGTGGAATACAAAATCGTTTAATAGAATTCACCGTAGCTCTAGATAAAATTGATAAAATTGGTGAAGAAGGCGTGATATCAGAATTAATCAAAAAAGATTTTTCAACGAAGGAAATAGACAAACTAAAACCAGCATTTAGATCATTTGATAATCTAAATGAATCAATTTCATTTTTAAAAGATTGGCTGAAAGAAAGCGAACAAGGTCAGCTAGGTATCGAGGAATTAGAGTTTGTTATTAAAAGAGTTAAAGATTCAGATATCCTTAGATTAGACGTGAGTTTAGCAAGGGGACTTAACTATTATACAGGTTGCATTTTTGAGGTGAATGCACTCAGCGTTGATATTGGAAGCGTTGGAGGTGGTGGTAGATATGATAATTTAACTGCAATGTTCGGGCTTGAAAATATTTCAGGTGTAGGAATTAGCTTTGGCTTAGACCGAATAATGTTGTGCTTGGAAGATTTAAATATTTTACCTGACAATATTATTCAATCTTGCGATGTAGTCATAATAAGAACAGATGAAAGTTCATCTGACTATGCTTACAAAATAGCACAAGAATTAAGATGTAATGGAGTCTCAGTAGATTATTACCCTGATATCGTCAAAATAAAAAAACAATTTGATTATGCTGAAAAAAGTGGAGCAAGCCATGTGATCATCTCAGAGAGTGAAATTGATCAAGTTCACATCAGAGTTAAAAACTTAGTCACAGGAGAAAGCCATCTACTTAATAGGGAAGAAGTTTTAACTTATTTTAAGGAGTTAAAGAACTAAAATTTAGGGATTGGCATAATCGAATCTATTGATTGAATTCGTCTCAGTATAAGCGTTAAGCCCTTGGGAGCTAATCAATTTTTTTTTAGAAATATTCATAAATCCGTCTTTCTCTGGGAAAATACTGGAGATAACTTCAATTACTTCTGCTTCAATAAGTAATGTGCCATTGCTCATGGAATGGCTACCTGCTTTTTTAAAAATGAACTGAACATCTGCGTCAAGAAGAATCGGTACGTTAAATTGTTTATTGAGATTCCATTTAATATCGTGAATATCTAACTCCGAAATTTCATTTGAGTAATTTGCACTGCACTGATGCAATGTTTCTAAGGAAATAAATCCTGTAGCAAGAGTAAAGCTGAAATATGAATTTCGCACTATGTTTCCATGGGATTGGTGAGCAATACTTGGGGGGCGAAATAAAAATCCCCAAGTGGGAGGGGATGAGCCGATATGAATCACCTGACTAAAAACACCTGAATTTGCCAAACCATTAGAATTGATAGTACTTAAGAGGCCTACACATTTCAGACCTCCAAGAGAGTTAAAAAAATTAGCCTTGAATCTACTAGGCCACTTTTCCCAAATATCTCTACTGATTTTTGTCCTCATTAATTTCGAATACGTCCCATTCCACCATTTACTCCAAAGACTTCTCCAGAAATCCAATTTGATTCTAGAAGTAATGATGCCATTTGAGCTATTTCTTTTGGGTCTCCTACGCTTTTTAGAGGATGTCGTTGTTCCGAGGCAATTCTTCGGTTCTCATTACCCAAAAGTTTCTTTGCCATTGGTGTATCTGTCAGTGAAGGTGCTATTGTATTTACCCTAACATTTGGTGCCCATTCCGCGGCGAGAGAACGACTTAATCCTTCAATTGCTGCCTTAGCCATAGCTACAGAGGCATGAAAAGGCATCCCTTGAGAAACAGCTACGGTACTGAATAAAACAACACTTCCCTTTGCTGATATCAATGATTTTTCAGCTTTTTGAAGAATTTTTGCTGCCCCCAAGGCGTTAATGGTAAAATCATTTATGAAGTCGTCAGGCTTTAAAGACTTAAATGGTTTTAAATTAATGGTGCCAGGACAATAGACTAGTCCACTTAGTTGTTGAGGTATGTCATTAGCGTCAAGATCCTCAATATCTGACGTTATGCTTTTGAGGTTAGCATGCTTGAAATCAACGGGCTCTCTACTAATTCCTAGTACTTGATTCCCTTTATTTAAAAGCATTTCAGTTAAAGCTCTACCAATGCCAGTTCTGTGTCCAATAATCAAAATAGTATGTTCCATATTCTTTTAACACAAGTAATCCTATTTTTGTTGAAATTATTATCATGAAAAATTCTATTGAACTCAATATCCAAGCAAAATGGTCTATCTCTGAATGGGAGAATGTTGCAAATGGAGATGCGACTATATTTTTTCCAAAGGAAACAAAACAGATCGTTCTAGAGAATAGAGCGTCTCTTGAGAATAGAATAAAACGTGGAGATATTTTATATGGCGTAAATACTGGATTTGGTTCTTTGTGTACAACAGAGGTGTCAAATTCTGAACTCAAACAATTACAAATAAACTTGGTACGAAGTCATGCAGCAGGAACAGGTGCTAATGTTGAAGCGGAAATTGTTAGGTTGATGCTGATCACAAAGATTCGTGCCCTTTCAAAAGGGTATTCCGGAGTTCGCTGGATTCTTATTGAGTCTCTTTACAATTTATATCTTCACGATGTTATTCCCATTGTGCCAAAAATGGGATCATTGGGAGCATCTGGTGATCTAGCTCCTCTAGCACATTTGTCATTGGTCTTAATGGGTGAGGGCATGGCTTCATATAATGGTGATGTCTACAAAGGAAAGGATATACTTAAAAAACTTAACCTGAAGCCTCTAAATCTTATGGAAAAAGAGGGCCTTGCTCTGATCAATGGGACCCAATTTATGCTATCACATGGATTGTGGGCATGCATTCAAACCCGATACATATCTTATTGGGCAGATTGGATATCAAGTATGTCGATAATCGGATTCGATGTTTCAAGTGCCCCATTTGATAATAGGATTCAAATAATTCGTAATCAGCCCGGTCAAGTTTTTGTTGCGGATAGGATTAGAGATTTTTTATCTAATGCTCCAAGTTTTAAAATGGAAAAGGAACATGTTCAAGACCCATATTCATTTAGATGTATACCTCAGGTTCATGGTGCTTCAAATGATGTCTGGGTTCATATTTCCGAGGTGTTCTTAAATGAAGCAGATGCAGTTACGGATAACCCAACAGTTTTCTCAAAGACGAGTGATATTATTAGCGCCGGAAATTTCCATGGTCAAAAATTAGCATTGGCATTAGATTATGGAAAAATGGCATTGGCCGAGTGGGGTAGTATATCTGAAAGACGAATTAATCAATTAACCCTTGGTAAAAGAGGCTTACCACCTTTTTTGGCTAAAAATCCTGGAGTGGAAAGTGGGATTATGATATTACAATACTCCGCGGCCTCATTGGTTAGTCGAAACAAACAGAGAACAGTCCCTAGCAGCACTGATAGTATTGATTCATCTGCGGGTCAAGAAGACCATGTTAGCATGGGTGCTAACGCAGCAACCGACACAATTGATATTTTAGATCGAGTATGGACAATATTGTCTATGGAATGGATTGCAGCGATTAGATCTATTGAAATGAGTGAAAGAATTAGTCCTGAGGCGATTTCTGATTTAATTAAATCATACCGAGATATTTACCCTTCTTCTCAAGGAGATAATGTATTAGCTGAAGAAATTCAAGTGGCTGAGAAATTCATAAGAGATATAACTATTGAGGATAAGCCTTTTTTAAAATTTAAAAAATAATTTTTATTAGATATCTCCAACTATTTGAGAAAATGATGTGGCTGCATAAATCCCAGCAGTCTCAGTTCGTAAACGGTGCAGCCCAAAGGAAACATTAACGAATTCTTTTGAATTAGCTTTTCGCAGTTCTTCCTCTGTAAAATCTCCCTCTGGTCCAATTAATACCAATACTTGAAAAGGCTTAGATCGCTTCAAAGATAAAAAGAAATCATTTTTTTGGACATCACCACAGGTTGCTATATACTTATCGGAGTCGGCACTAATATTGAGGAGCGAGCTGAGTTGTGTTAATTCATTTAATTTTGGCATTACACTCTTTTGACTTTGTAAACAAGCAGAACGGATTATTCTCTCTGATCGATCATGATTTAAAAATTTTCTTTCCGAATGACTTGTGAGTATGGGTGTTATCTCGTGAACTCCAATTTCAGTAGCTTTTTCAAGAAAAAAATTCCACCGATCTATATTTTTTGTTGGGGCAATTGCAATATGTAAATGGCCATTTACAAGTCCAACATCTGTTTTTGTTTCCGGGTTAGATATTCTTATTTGTCTCCTCGATAAATCATCTATATTTCCAATATAAATGGTACCAACTCCATCAAAGACTCTAATGGCATCTCCAATTCCTAATCGCAACGATTTTATTGCATGAGAAATTTCTTCTTTCTCTAAGAATACTTGATTTCCTTTTTTAAATCCATAAAAATTATGCATTTCCGTCTATGTTATATGTCTGAATATTTCCATTTATCTGATGTAATCCTGGCTTTAGCTGAGCTTGAAATGTCATCATAAACCCTATTCAGAATAGAGAATTGGCCAACAGCTCCAATCATGGCTGCATTGTCCATTGTATATGGGAATGGCGGTATATAAACCTCAATTTTTTCTTTAATTGCTAATCTTTTAATCTCATCCCGTAAAAAGGTATTTGCAGACACACCCCCTGCAATAGCAAGTCTTCTTATTCCTGTATCAAATATTGCCTTTCTGGTATTTTGAATTAAGGGATAAACAAGACTTTTTTGGATACTGGCACACCAATCATTTAAATCATTTTTAAGGGTATTAGGATTAATGCTTTGCTCTTTCTGCATGGTCTGTAAAATATTGGTTTTAATCCCACTAAAACTAAAGTTAACTCCACTCATACGAGTTTTATTGAATACAAATCGATCTGGATTTCCATGTTCTGAATGCCGATCAATTATTGGACCTCCTGGGTAATCAAGAGATAAAAGTTTAGCTGACTTATCAAACGCTTCACCAACTGAATCATCAAGTGTTTGTCCTAAAACCTCGAAATCATTCCAATTTTTGACAATTACAATCTGCGTATGTCCACCTGAAACCGTTAAGCATATATAAGGAAATTCGAGGCTAGAATGTTCTTGAATTCCCTTTTCAACTAAAAAACAAGAGAGCATATGGCCCTCAATATGATGTACGTTTATTAATGGTATCGAAAGAGCAAGAGATAACGATTTAGCCATAGAATGACCAACCAATAGACTTCCCAGAAGACCAGGGCCTTGCGTTACAGCGATGGCTTCTAACTGATTAAATTCTATTCTAGAAGTCTTTAAAGCAGCTAAAACAGTTGGGACAATTGATTGAATATGTGCTCTAGATGCCATTTCTGGAACTACACCACCAAATGCCTTATGGATGTCTTGATTATGAACACAATTAGATAGAACCTGAAATCCTTTTAGTACAGCAACAGAAGTGTCATCACAACTAGATTCAATTGCTAGTATTAGAGGTTCTTGATTAGTCAAAATATTAATTTTTAATTAAGCATGATACAAAGCGCTCTCCTGATTTTATATTATTTGAAGATAATTATACTAATTTGTATCCGGTTGTAACGTGATATTTTTTACGATATGAAGTCCATATCCTTCGATTCCAACTCTTTTCATTGGATGATTTGTTAATAGGACAACATTTCTGATATTCATTTCTCTTAGGATCTGGGCGCCAACTCCATAATCTAGAGGATCCATCCCAAAGGACTTTGGAATCTTGATTGATTCTTTTTTTGGAATAAACTGCATCAGGTCATAGACTTGATCTTTACGCTGGTTTAGGCAAACAAGAACTCCTGATCCTGATCTTTGAATAGCTTTTAGAGCACGTTTAATATTACTATGCTGAAAATACTCTGTTTGAAGTTCATCTAAAATTGACTCTCTGACATCTCCACTTTGCATTCTAACTAAAACTTCTTCTTCTTCATCCCAATCACCAATTTTAAATGAAATATGAATTTGATCAGATGTTGTTTGTTCATAGATATTTACATCCAAATGTCCATATGGTGAATTCATTTTAAAATTCTTTTTTAATCTTATTAAGCTCTCTCGCTCTAGGCGATAAGAGATAAGTTGCTCAATAGATATAATTTTTAAATTAAAACGTTTAGACATTTTAATTAATTCGGGGAGACGGGCCATTGTGCCATCTTCATTCATTATTTCAACAATGACACCTGCAGGTTCTTTACCTGCAAGTCTTGCTAGGTCGATTGAAGCTTCTGTGTGGCCTGCACGTCTGAGAACACCCCCTTGTTTAGCTCTTAGTGGAAAAATATGACCAGGTCTTTGAAAATCAGTAGGTTTCGAATTAGTATCAACCAAAGCTTGAATAGTTTTAGCTCTATCTGAGGCGCTAATTCCAGTTGTTACTCCATTGCCAAATAAATCAACACTAATAGTGAAAGCTGTTTGGTGTGGGTCGGTATTATTCTCAACCATAGGGTTTAGGCCTAGATCATCACAACGATTGTCAAGTAGCGGAACACAAATCAAACCCCTGCCATGCATAGCCATAAAATTTACAGTTGCAGCAGATATGTTTTCAGCGATTCCAACTAAATCACCTTCGTTTTCTCTATTCTCATCGTCGACTACAATCACTAATTTGCCTTCAGACAAATCCTCTAATGCTTTTTCTATTGTGCTTAACTCTGAAGTCATTTATTATTTCGGGTTGTGGGCTGCCAAATTCCAGTTTCTCTTGTGCGAAGGTACCTGATTAACCCTAAGAATAATGCTATATTCATCCATGAGAAGTAAGAAAGGGATCTCATTTGATGAGAAATAAACTTAGGAAGAATCTTAGTAGGGTAGAGTATAATAAAACCAATTATAATCAATTGGATTATTGACCAGGCTAATAAAATAAAGTCGCCATCTTTAAACGTTGTCCCCAAATTAATTATCATTCCGATAGTGAACAAAACAGGAAAGAGCCAACGTAGCACTTTATGTCCCAAAAAAATCAATCCTGACGGGACTGTATGACTAAATATCATGGGAAAAAAACGAATCAAATTCTGCCAATTACCTTGAGATATTCTGATTTTTCGATTGAATTCCATAGAGGAATTATTGCTAACATCTTCAGTGCATACGGCTTGATTAGAGTGAACTACTTTTTTTCTTGATTTTAATACGTTCATAGTATGAAAAAAATCTTCCATTAGTGTTCCTTGAGGAATTTTCATAAAAGCTTCTCTGCGGATCGCATAACACCCACCTTCAACTCCCATAGTACATCCCCAAAGTTCTCCTTCTTTTTGTTTTAAATTATTTTCCCAAGTCATATAGGATTCTTCATTTTTAGAAACATCATCGGAGTTATTATGCTCCATTCCTCTGTAAACTAAATTCCCTCCTACTAAATCGATTTTTGAATCTAATACTAGAGGAGTAATAAGTTCTTTAAGTGCATCTGGACGGAAGAAGATATTGGCATCTGTACCAATAATAATCTCTGAGTCTCCTCGGTTAACCATGTCATTAATGATATTTGATTTGCCGGAACGTTTTTTCATTCGAACGAAATCAACCGAGTCTTCTGATTTCATAAATTCAGTGAGCATTAAATCTGTTGAGTCAGTTGAACAATCAGACCCAACCCTTATTTTTAATAATTCTTTTGGATAGTCCAATGCAAGAATCGACTTCAATTTTTCTTGAATCACAGCTTCTTCATTAAAAGCTGCAAAAACTATATCTACAGTTGGCCAAGACTCTATTGTGCGACAATCATATTTTCTAGTTTCCTTTAAAGTATATAATAAATCAACTAGTTTGGGGTAGAGGAAATAGGGTATGGCTAAAAGCAAAATAGCCATAACTCCAGATTCGAATAAGAAGATATAAAAAGGATAAAGTTTTAAAAGTGAATCTATCATGATCTGACCTCTATATCTTTCATTTTTTTTATAAATAATTCATCTGAGAAATTCCTTACTGCGTGCTCTCTGGCGGAAATACCCATTTGATCTCTGAAATTAGAATTATTATATAACTCAGAAATGGCAATTGCGAATTCTTCCGCTGTATCTGCGATGCATAAATGTGTCTTATTTGTGCATAATAAACCTTCTGCTCCAATGGAAGTAGTCACGATAGCTTTGCCTCGCGACATAGCTTCTAAAAGCTTTATTCTCATCCCGCTGCCAGAAAGCAATGGTGCTATAAATATACCATGATCTTGAAATGGTATATCCCGTGTAGAGGAATTGTTCCAACTTATGGCTTGATCTCGCTTAATGCTATCTGGCCATATTTTTGAATAAACAGTGACTTCAATTGCATCTGGGATTTTAGGAATTACCGCTTTAACAAACCAACTCATTCCTACAATATTAGGTTCCCAATCAAGTGCGCCAAGATGATATACTCTATTTGAGCTAGAACCGCTAAAAGTCCAGGTGTTTTTATGATTAAAAGTGCATGGGAAGACTTCAGTTGATTTTGCACCTATTTTCTTAATATTTAAAGAGTCCTCTTCGGTTATAGCCCAAATATGGCTTCCTTGAATTAAATTAATTTCCCAATTTTTGAGTTTTCGAGTTTGCCATTGGATAAACAGCTTTTTAAAACTTAGATTTAGTGAAGAGAGTGTTCTTTCCCATATTTGATGCTCAACATTGTGAGTTCGAATTATGAAAGGTGTATCGCCCCAGCTTTTTTTGTAAACAGACATATAAATACTATCAACAACTATTAAGTCTGAATTTTCTGACGCTTTTTTAATGGTTGATGCAATTTCTGATTTATAAAATCTAGAGGCGAAATAAGATGTCCGATTTAAGCAGTGATAAATAAAACTAAATGGGCTTGGCGCTAAATTTATATTGAAGAATTTAAGAGTAATGCTTGAGTCAAAAGATTTCGGATTAGTCACAAAATGCTTATTAGTATTCAAGGCAATCACATCGATTCTATGCCCAGCATTAAGCTCGAGACGAATAAGACTCTCCATTGCAATAGAGGATCCATCACGCCCAGGAAAAGGAACTTTATTACAG